>CANRCY010000172.1 GCA_947629225.1 uncultured Clostridia bacterium
CGATGAGTTCGGGCGAGACATGGGGGCGGGCGGCGTCGTGAATGAGCACGATCTCTCCCTTTGCCTCTTTCAGGGCGTTGTAAACGCTCTCCGTGCGCGTCTTTCCGCCCGTCACCGTGCGCGCGTTTTCATAGGGCGAAAGAAGGGGGAAGATGTGCGCTTCGTCCTCTTTGCGGCAGGCGATAAGCAGTTCGTCCGCAAAGGGCGCGAACGCCGAAAGGACGTGGCAGAGAACGGGCATGCCGTTCCATTCGTGCAAAATTTTGTTTTCGGGCAGGTTCGCCCGTCTGCCGCTCCCCGCGGCGCAGAGAATTACGCTCGTCATTCCGCGATCACCTCGTAAAGGCTTGCCGCCTCGTCCTTTTTTACCGTCTCTTTGAGGGCGAGAACGCGGAATTTCACCGCGCCCGAGAGATAGTCGAGCTCCACCACGTCGCCCTCTTTCAGACGGTAAGAGGGCTTTACGACCTTGCCGTTTACCGAAATTTTCCCCGCCGAGGCGGCTTCCTGCGCCACTGTGCGCCGTTTTAAGATCCTCGAAACCTTCAAAAATTTATCAATCCTCATGCTTTTCTCCCCAATCCGACAAAATTTGTAAAGAAATTTGTGTTTTTGCGTGAAAAACAGTTTGACATCTTTTGGGCGTTGCGGTATAATTACATACTGTATTATTATGCTCGGTCGCTATGCGCTCCGCCCTGTTCCGAGCAACTTTTATCCCGAACGCTTCCCTCATTATAACCCATTTCGGGGCGGTTGTAAAGGGGCGCGGGCGAAAAATTTTCGATGCATTTCGATTTTTATCGATGAAAAGATATACTCGGTAGATCGTCAATGATAACAAATACAGAAAAAGGAGTTAGATTGACGGATGAATTTACCCACCCACAAGTACGGGAAGATCGAACGGAAAAAGTTCGGCAGGATCAACGAGGTCATCGACATTCCCGACCTCGTGGAAATCCAAAAGGAGAGCTACCGCTCCTTTATCGAAGAGGGCATAGCGGACATCTTCGAGGATTTCTCTCCCATTACCGACTTTTCGGACCACTTCGAGCTCTATTTCCTCTCCTATGAGTTCGGGAAGAAGCCGAAGTACGACGAAAAGGAGTGCCGCAACCGCGATGCGACCTACGCCCTGCCTTTGCGCGTGCGCGTGCGCCTGAACAACAAGGTGAAAAACGAGCAGCTCGAACAGGACGTATTCATGGGAGACTTCCCCAAGATGACGGAGAACGGCTCCTTCATCATCAACGGCGCAGAACGCGTCATCGTCTCCCAGCTCGTCCGCTCCCCCGGCGTGAACAATTCCTTCGAAGCGGATACCAAGACGGGCAGAAAACTGTACGAGACGACGGTCATTCCCGGAAGGGGAGCATGGCTCGAATTCAAGCAGGACACGCAGAATGTGCTCTGGGTGAGCGTGGACAGGAAGCGCAAACTTCCCGCCACCGTCCTTCTGCGCGCCATCGGCTACGGCAGTAACCGCGCCCTCGAAGACCTCTTCGGCGGCGACAAAATGATCGAGGCGACCATCGAAAAGGACACGGGCCGCTCCGAGTCGGACGGTCTCATCGAGCTGTACAGAAGACTGCGCCCGGGCGAAGTTCCCACCGAGGATTCCGTGCGCCAGCACCTCAACAACCTCTTCTTCGACCCCCGCCGCTACGACGTCGTAAAAGTGGGGCGGTATAAATTCAACAAAAAGCTCAACATCTCCTACCGTCTGCCCGGTTGCAGGACGGCGGAAGACATTGTTCACCCCGCCACGGGCGAAGTGCTCGCCGCCAAGGGGACGACCGTCACCGAAGAGCAGGCGAAGGCGATCCAGAACGCGGGCGTCAACCGCGTCACCATTCTGGTGAACGACCCCGAACTCGGGGAGATCCCGCACATCCTCATCGGCAACAACACCGTGGACTTCGCCGCGCAGGTAGACCTTCCCAAGGAGAAGGCGGAACGCCTTGCCAAGGGGCTCGGGCTGCTTGCGACCGTCTATTATCCCAACCTCGTGCTTTCCGCCGAGATCGCCGAGGCGTGCAAGACCGCTTCCGTGGAGGAAGTCGCGGACAGATATTGCGACCGTATCAACAAGCTCTACCACGAACTTCCCGAAGCCGATCTCCAACACCTCAAAGACATCGACGAGGAAAAGGAAAAGAAAGAGGAGAAAAAGAACCGCGAGAGACGCAGGGAGAACCGCAACCGCTTTGTTTCGGCGTGCGTGCTCTTCCACGAAATCCTGCGCCGCTCGGCGGAAGAGGCAGACCCTTCCGCTCCCGTCGATCTCGCCGCAGAGGCGCGCGTGAACGGCGTTACGCCCGACGAGAAGAAGGAAATCAAACCCCTCATCGAAAAACTCAATTATAAGTGCATTACCGAGGACGACATCGTCGCCGCCGTCTCCACCAACCTCGATCTGAAGTACGGGATCGGCTCTATCGACGAGATCGACCACCTCGGCAACCGCCGCGTGCGTTCGGTGGGCGAGCTGCTCCAAAACCAGCTCCGCATCGGCATGGCGCGGCTCGAACGGCTCATCAAGGAGCGCATGGCCACGCAGGACCCCATGGAAGTCACTCCCTCGGGGCTCATCAACGTCCGTCCCATTTCGGCGGTCATCCGCGAGTTCTTCGGCAGCTCCCAGCTCTCGCAGTTCATGGACCAGACCAACCCCATTGCCGAGCTCACCCATAAGCGCAAACTTTCCGCGCTCGGTCCCGGGGGCTTGAACAGGGACAGAGCCACCTTCGAAGTCCGCGACGTGCACCACTCCCACTACGGGCGCATGTGCCCGATCGAGACCCCCGAAGGTCAGAACATCGGGCTCATTTCCTCGCTCGCGACCTTCTCCAAGGTCAACGAGTTCGGCTTTATCATGTCCCCGTACCGCAAGGTCGATAAGGAGACGGGGATCGTCACCGACCATGTGGACTACCTCACGGCAGACGAAGAAGACCGCTACGTCGTCGCACAGGCGAACGAACCCCTCGACGACGAGGGCAGATTCGTCAACGCCCGCGTCGGCTGCCGCTATAAAGAGCTCATCACCGAGATGCCGCGCGAGCGGATCGACTATATGGACGTGAGCCCGAAACAGCTCGTTTCGGTCGCGACCGCGCTCATTCCCTTCCTCGAAAACGACGATACCAACCGCGCCCTCATGGGTTCCAACATGCAGCGGCAGGC
>CANRCY010000173.1 GCA_947629225.1 uncultured Clostridia bacterium
CCACATAATCCAGAGGATCGTAATCCTTCAGCGCCGTCGTTTCCCCGGAACCGCCGTCGCCTTCCTCTTCCGCGGCGAAGGAGAAGGGATTTTGAATTGGCTCTTTTACGGCGCGATCCTCACTGCGACTTCCGTCTCCGTGACGGTCGCCGTTCTGAAAGAACTCGGAAAGCTCGAAAGCAAGGTGGGAACTTCCGTCATTGCCGCCGCAGTCATCGACGACGTTGTCGGCATCATCATTCTTTCCGTCCTTACGGGGTTTGCCTCGGGCGGAACGGGCGAAGAGGTCGGCTGGAAGTGGTTTTCCCCCAACGCATGGCTCGTCGTCATCGAGATCGTTTTATTCTTCGTCATCTTCATCGCCCTCGGCGTGGGGCTGAGAAAGCTGTTCGACGTCATGGAGCGCAAAGCGCCCCACAACCGCCGCGTGCCCATTCTTTCGCTTGCCGCCTGCTTTGTTTATGCCTATTGTGCCGAAAAGCTGTTCGGCGTGGCGGACATCACGGGCGCATATCTTGCTGGGATTTTGCTCGGCGGTACCCTTTCCGAGACTCCCTATGTCGAGAACAAGGTCGATACAATGGGGTATCTCTTCTTCTCCCCCGTCTTCTTTGCCAATATCGGCATTGCGAATATCGAATATTTCTCGCAGATCGACCTGACTTTCCTCGCCTTCGGGTGCGTCTATGTGCTTGCGGCGCTTCTCGGCAAACTGCTCGGCTGCGGATTGGGCGCGAAGCTGTGTAAATTCAACTTCCACGATTCCTTCCGCGTCGGGCTCGGCATGATGGTCCGCGCGGAAGTCGTACTCATATGTACCGAAAAGGGCGTTGCGCACGGGCTGGTAAAGCCTGCCGTGTTCCCCTTCGTCATTCTCATCATTCTGCTCTCTTCCATTTTGACCCCTATTTTGATGAAGTGGTCGTACGGCAGCGAAGAAAAAAAGCTGAAAAAAATGCAGGCGGCAAATACCGCCGATTAAATCGGGAGGAATACCATGCAATACAGAAATCTCGGAAAATGGGGCTTAAAAGTCAGCGAGATCGCGCTCGGGAGCTGGGTGACCGATCTCTCCGGCACGGACGCGGAACAGACCGCGCGCGAAACGGTGAACGCCGCTTTCGACGAGGGAGTGAACTTTTTCGACTGCGCCGACGCCTATTCGGGCGGCGCGGCGGAGCGGTTCCTCGGCAAGGTTTTGGGCGAGCATGCGAGAAACGAGTACGTCGTCTCCACCAAGGTGTTCTTCCCCATGGGACGGGGCGCAAACGATTGGGGACTTTCGCGCAAGCATATCGTGGAACAGCTCGATAAGTCGCTGAAAAATATGAAACTTGACTATGTCGACCTCTATTTTTGCCATCGCTTTCACCCCACTACTCTCATCAAAGAGACTATGCAGACGCTTTCAGACATGGTCGCCGCGGGAAAAATTTTATATTACGGCGTTTCGGAATGGTCGCCCGTTCAGATCACCGAAGCGCTCCACATCATCAAAGAAAACCATCTGCGTCCCCTCTCCGTCATTCAGCCGCAATACAACATGGCGGACAGATACATCGAAGACGAGATCATCGGCATTTGCGAGAGAAACGGCGTGGGGATAACCCCGTTCTCTCCCCTTGCGCAGGGACTTTTGACGGGGAAATACCGCAAGGGGCAGCCTCTTCCCGAGGGCTCCCGCGCGACGTGGCAGGCAGACAAGCAGATCAATGCGCTTCTGACGGAGGAAAATCTCGGCAAGGTGGAGCGGCTTCTTCCCGTTGCGGAAGGGCTCGGGGTTCCCCTGAGTGTCCTTGCTCTCGCGTGGATTTTGCGGCAAAAGCAAATTTCTTCTGTCATCACGGGTGCGAGCAGACCTTCGCAGCTCCGCTCGAACGTGCGCGCAAGCGGATTTACGATCCCGCAGGACGCCCTCGCCGAGATCGAGAAAATCCTCGACTACCGCCCCTTCGTGCGAAGGATCGGATAACCCCTCCGCATAATTTATTTTCTAAGGGTGCCTTATTCTACCGTGACGCTCTTGGCGAGGTTGCGGGGTTTGTCGGGGTCGAACCCGCGGGCGAGCGCCGTATAATAGGCGAGCATTTGCAGGGGAATGACCGAGAGAACGGGAGAGACAAGCTCGTCGCATTCCGCAAGCAAAAAGCATTCGGCGACCTCTTTGCGGGCGGCGTATTCGGGCATGTTCGTAACGAGCAATACCTTTCCGCCCCGCGCGTAGACCTCGGAGACCGCGTTCATCGTCTTTTCCGCAAGCGCTTTTTGGGTGAGGATCGCAACGACGGGCGTTCCCTCTTCGATGAGCGCAAGCGTGCCGTGTTTGAGTTCTCCCGCGGGATACCCCTCGCTCGGCAAGTAGGAAATTTCTTTGAGTTTTAAGCTCCCTTCGAGCGCCGTGCAATAGTCGGCGCCTCTCCCGATAAAATAGACGCTCTTCGCCTCCGCAAACACGGGGGCGATCTTTTTGAGTTTTTGCGCGTCTTCGAGCGTTTTTTCGGCAAGCGCGGGAAGCGCGCGAAGTCCGAGACGCACCTCTCTCCCCTTTCCCTTTGCGAGCGCGGCGGCAAGGCAGTAGAGAATTGTGAGCTGGGCGTTGAAGCTCTTCGTTGCCGCAACGGCGATTTCCCTGCCCGCTCTCGTGGGGACCGTAAAGTGCGCGAGTTGCGTGATAGACGAATCGGGCACGTTCGTGACAGCGACGACCGTCGCTCCCCGCTCCTTGGCAAGCTCCGCGGCGGCAAGGGTGTCTGCCGTCTCCCCGCTCTGGCTGATCGCGATCATGAGCGTTCCTTCGCGTACGATCGGGTCGCCATAGCGGTATTCGCTCGCCACGATTGTTTCCACAGGAATGCGTGCGAGTTTTTCGATGGCATATTTCGCGGCAATTCCGCTATGATATGCCGTGCCGCATGCGACGATTTGGACATACTTTGTCTGACATAGTACTCTGTTAAACGCCGAAAAACAAAAGTCTTTCGCAAAATCCACCGTAGAATTGGCGATTGCGGCGGGGATTTCGTGCATTTCCTTCAACATGAAGTGCGCGTATCCCCCTTTTTGCGGAACGTCGGCTTCCGAGACCGATCTCATCTTTTCCTTGTTGATTTCGCCCGTCCCGTCGTAGAACGCGACGCCGTTTTCCTTCAAAACGGCAAATTCGCCGTCGCACAAAAAATACAAT
>CANRCY010000174.1 GCA_947629225.1 uncultured Clostridia bacterium
CGCACGACGTCGTACATCTTGCAGTCCGCCATATTTTCCGCCACGATGAGCGGCCCCGATACCTTTACTGTTTTTCCAACCATATGATACTCCGTAATCGTTCTCGTCTTCCCTTTCGCCGCATCTGCCGCGAGGTTACTTCCGGAACAGAATGTCTACGCCCAAAGCGCGCTCCATGGCGGATTTGAGCATTTCGTCGCCATAGCCCGTGGAGCCCTTTCCCGAAGGAACGGTGAGCACGACGGGATAGGGCGATTCGTCGAACCGCTTCAAAAAGTCGCCCAAGGCGCGCGAGAGCTCCTCGGTGACAAAGATCACTTGATACTCCTGCGCCGCCCTGCGGAGGGCTTCCCGCGCCTTTTTTTCGTCCTCTGCGGGGAACGTCGCTACGCCCGCCGCCTTGAACACCATGATGCTGTCGCCGTCGCCGACGATCGCGATTTTTCCTGTCATACCGTTCTCAGTCTCTTTTTGATCTCTTGCTCCGAAAGCCCCGCGTTCAGGCAGACGAGCAGAATCCGCACGTCGGCGATCTCCGCGCGGCGGCGGAGCACATAGTACAAAAACGGCTCTTTGCCCGCAAGTTCGTATTTGTGCGCCGCAAAGTACTCCGTCTCGAAGCTGTTTAGCGCGCGCTCCGCCTCGGTAAAGGGGCGACCTGCCTCTTTGGCGCGGAGAGCGGTGCGGTAAAATTCTTCATACGGGGTGCGTTTGAGCGCCTCCGCGTTCCCCTTGGATACCTCGTCGAGCTGCTCTTTTTTCAGTTTTCCGCCCGCGAGGAAACAGCTCTCGGCAAACTCCGCGTCCGAAGAGCGGAGCGCGGTCAAAATGTTCAGCCGATCGACCTTGCCGACGAGCAGTTTTTTGAGCGTCGGGCTGTGCTTGCAGAGCTTCAAAAGACGGGCATACAGCGCGGCGTCGAACATCGCGCCGATCTCAGCCCCCGTCGCCTCTTTCAGCCGTTCCCACGGGAAAGACTCGCTCTCCACTTTCTTTTGGAGCTCTTCGACCGTTTCGAGCCCCATGGGCGCGAGCATGGGAGCCGCGTCCGTGCCGAGAAGTTTCGCCTTGGCGAGCGCTTTCAGATTGTGATAGTCGCGCGGGAGAAGAAAGTAAGCCGCATGGGCGGGGTCGGGCGCGTACTCGCGGATAAACGCGTCGAGCGATTCTTCCTCCGCCGCGCAGAGCGATTCGCCGTCCGTTCCCTTCGCCCCCGCGCCGAAGCCGCTCTCCGAAAGGGCGCGGAAGACCTCCTCCGCGTTCATTTCGGCAAAACGGAGCAGTTTTTCGCCCAAGAGGGACTTCTCTTTGACGGCGATGACGCCGTTTGTGTACACCGTTGCAAGCATTTATTTGAAGAGTTCCGCCGCGAGCGCAGGCTCGTGCTCCTCGCGGTCGAACGCAAGGAGAGCGCGGAAGGTAATGTCTTTATCGCACGTCTTTCCGCGGAGCACAAAGCCGCCGCCCGTGCCCTGCGGTTTGCCGACCGTGAGCTTCTTCTCCGCGATGACGGGAAGACGCGCCGCCTTTAAGGCATGGGGATAGTCGGCGGCAAACACCACCTCGTCCCCCTCTTCCGCGTTCTCCTTTAAGAGACGCTCCACGAGGGCGAGACTGTCGTGTTCGCTCAGAGAGAGGAGCTGTTTTAAGGCGCGGGAATAGATCTCGTCGATCACCCGACGCTTTTCGGCAAGCAAAAGTTTGGAAGAATCGAGCCGAGCCGCCGCGGCTTTCCCCTCGGAAATGCGTTGCGCACGGGCGGCAATCTCCTCTTCCGTTTCGGTTTTGAGCGCAAGGATCTGCCGCTCAGCTTCCGAAAGCGTTTGCTCCGCGTCCTTTTGCGCTTCCTCGGCGACCGTCTGCGCTTCGCGCGCCGCGTCGGAGAGGATACGCTCTATGATCTCTTCCTTTCCCATGGCTTAAAGAAGACCCAGAGCCGCCACGGCGGGCTCTACGGGCACATAGGAGAGAACGGGCACCGCGGAGACCAGGATGATGGAAATGAGCAGACCCAAGATCGCGTAGAACTCGATCATTGCGGGATAGAGAACGAGCTTGCCGCCCAAACTCTCCTGCTTGCCGACCGCATGGATGCAGTTGACCGCCGCCTTGCCCTGGAAGATACCCGTGACAAGACCCGAGACCGTCATGGGAAGGACTGCACAGAAGATCGCCCAGCCCTGCGACAGCATGCCGCCCGCGCCAGCGATGCCGCCCGCACCTGCGATCTCTGCGATTTCCGTATTGATGGCTGTGAGCTGACGCCCGGCGATGATGGCGATGATGAAGCCGTAAATCCCCTGCGTGGCGGGAAGGAGCACGAGCACCAAGACTTTGCCGAAGAGCTTGGGATTTTCCCCCAAAACGCCCGCCGCGGCGCTACCCGTCTTGTAAAGACCGATCGCCGAACCTACGCCGCAGAGCAGGACGCAGAGCGCGACCCCCACCAATGCAATGACGTAACCTGTTGTAAACATTGTTTACCTCCAAAAGTTTTCACTTTGTTTTTTCAATTTATATGACGCGCACATACTTGCGCTTGGAGCCGAGCGGAGCGAAGAGCTCCCCCTCCCCTTGGAAGAATCTGCCGTAAAATTCCACATACTGCAATCTTGCGTCGTGAATGTATGCCCCGAGAAGGCTCATGGCGAGGTTGAACAGGTGCCCCACCACCATGAGGATTGCGCCCAAGATCATGAGCGCGACATTGCCGCCCGTCAGGAATTGCACGCCGTACTGCGAGATGATCTGCGCGATGACCGCGCCCGAGAGCATGAGCCCATAGAGGCGGGCATAGCTCAAAACGTCCGAAACATAGTTGATGATGCCGTACAGCGCGCCGAAGCCCTTGGTGAATTTGCCCAAAAACTTTTCGTGCCGACCCGCCGTGAGGACGGACACCGCGAGCGCCGAGGCGGCGATAATTCCGCCTACCATGGTGAGCTGAGAGAGACCGAATTCTTCGGTGAGACCGACGACGGCGAGCGCCATGCCCACCGAAAAGACCGCCCAAGTAATCCCGTCGAACAAGCCGTCCCAAAAGCGACCCCGCCTGCACTCCTGCCAGAACTTGCAGAGATACCCCGCGCAGATCTGCGCAATGCCGATGAGCATGCTGATGATGAGCATGGCGGGAATGTCGATGCCGACGAATTTCCAAGTCGTATG
>CANRCY010000175.1 GCA_947629225.1 uncultured Clostridia bacterium
ACTGCGTGGCAGGGCACAACGCGCCCATTCTTTTGAAGAGCGGCACGGGGATCGACGAGATCGTGATGAGCGCGCCCCCCGTCTCGAATTGGATCCCCGACTTCGGCTACGAGGACCGCACCATCGGCTACCGCAGGGGAGATATTCTCGTCCTTCTGACGGACGGCGTTTTGGAGAGCCGCAACGATAGAGGCGAACAGTTCGGGTTGGAGCGGGTAGAGAGCATTTTACAGCGTTCTTCGGGTGCGGAACGCTTTATCGGGCGGCTGAAAGAGGCGCTTCTCGAATTCTGCGGCGCGTTCGACGACGACGTGACTGCTATCGCCTTCGACCTGTAAATACACGAAAAAACGCACAAAAAAGCCCGCCCCCGAGCAGGGGCGGGCGTCGTTTTTTTGTTTTTTACTCTTCGAGAAGAAGTTTATTGTAAAGAGCGATCCAAACAGCGTCGAGAATGGTAAGGATCCAGCTGAAACCGAACACCAAGACGACGATCGTCATGATCAGTCCGACGGTGGATTTGTTTTTGAGGTAGGCGGACAATCTGACGAGAACGTCTACGATCCAACCGACGAAGGGAATGATGAGTAAAATGATCTGGATAAGTTTGCTTTGGCTATGGAACCAAGTATCGATGTTCATAAAATCATCTCCTTATATTTGATAGTATCATTTTACACGCTTTGCGGGGGAATGTCAAGGGAAAAACAAAAAATGTATCTTCCTTTTTTTCGTTTTTTCGGGCATATCCGCGCGCGGAGGGGAATAAAATGAAAATTCCCGCCCACAAGGGGCGGGAATGCCGATCATGCTTTTGCGAAAATGAGATGTTTGAAGAACAAGCACCAGATAACGTCGATCCAGCCGAAGGCAAGCCCGAAGAAGAGCACGAGGACCGCAACGAGACCTGTGACGATGTTCTTCGTCTTGAAGAACGCCGACCATCTGACGAGGACTTCCACGACCCAGTTGACAACGGGGATCAGGAGCAAAAGGATTTGGACCAATCTGCTTTGATTGTTAAACCATGTAGCCATAAGATATCTCCTTATAAAATGATCGTCTTTATTTTATAATGCGAAAAGTTGTTTGTCAAGAGGGGAAGCAAAAAATTTCCCTCTTTTTTCAAAGATTTTCATATCGGAAGGGCTCGCCGTCCTCCACCCGTTTCCAGGTGAGAAGGCAGCCTTCGAGCAGGAGATAGGAATGGGGGGAATTTTCCTTGGGAATGGACACCGAGCCGCAGTTCACATAGGTGTAATTTTCCCGCTCTTCGAAGGCGGGAACATGGAAATGCCCGTTCACGAGCACGTCTCCTTTTTTGAGCAGGGCGGGCATAACGTGCCCGTGCGCAAAGACTGCCGTCCGCCCGTTTTCGAGGGGCAAAATGCAGAAAGCGGCGTCTATGGGGAATTCGAGGACGAGGGTGTCCACTTCGCTGTCGCAGTTCCCCTTGATGCAGAGGAGCTTGTCTTTGAGGGAGTTGAGGATTTCCGCACAGCCGAGGGTGGAATATTCGGGCGGAAGGGGGTTGCGCGCGCCGTGGTAGAGAAGATCGCCGAGGAGAATGACCTTGTCGGGGGCTTCCTCTTCGATGCGCGTTTTCAACAGGCGGCAGTAGTATGCCGAGCCGTGAATGTCGGACGCGATGAGAAATTTCATGGTTCCTCCAAAAAAGATTCGATCGTTTTCAGCACTCCCTTCGCGTTGTTGGAAGGAATAACGTTGGGAATGTACAGTTTGAGGGGGGGATAGGCGTTTTCCGTCACATAGGAATGCCCGCAGGCGAGGAGCATTTCGTAGTCGTTCATATGGTCGCCGAAGGCGGCGCACTCCTCGCGCTTGAACCCGAAGTGGCTCTGCAAAAATTCGATCGCCCTTCCCTTGTCGGCGCTCGGCGCGGAGATGTCGCACCAATCGTACCCCGAGATCGCCGTGCGCAAAGCGGGCAGGCGGGCAGGCAACGCCTTCAAACAGTGTTCGGCGGCGGGCAGACGGTCGTAAACGGCAATTTTGCAGATCTTTTCCCTGCCGATGACCTGTTCGAGCGCGTCCACCTGCTTGCAGTTGGTGTAGGCGAGGCGGGCATAGGTCAAAAAGGGCTCCTCGTCGCTCTCTATGAAGGCGCATTCCTCGCCGCAGAGGATGGGGTAGAGGAGGGGCACGGCGCGGATTTCGCGGAGCGCGCCCGCGATCAGCCCGTCGGGCACGGGGTCGAGGCGCAACGTCTTTCCGCCGTATTTCACGAGCGCCCCGTTCTCGCAGAGAAAGACGAGCTTCTCCCAGACGGGGGAAAACAGCTCTTTCAGGTTGGCGTACTGCCGTCCGCTCGCGGGAGCAAAGAGAACGCCCCGTTCATGCAGTTTTTCGATGAGCCCGAATATCTCTTCGGGCAGTTTCTTCTCGTCGTCGAGAAGGGTGCCGTCGAGGTCGGTCGCGATGAGTTTTATCATGCCTATATCCACGGCGCAAACGGCATAAGCAGAATGCGCAATAATTTTTCTCCCCGTTTTTCTCTTTGCACGGGAGAACCCTCCGCCCAGATCTCTTCGAAATCGCGCGCAAGGTGCTCCGTAGCCTCCCCGCCCGAAACCAGCACGCCGCATTCCGCCTGCGTCAGAAGACTTCTGCGGTCGAGGTTATACGAGCCCACCGCCGCATATTTTCCGTCCGCAAGGACGCACTTCGCGTGCAAGAACCCGGGGGTGTATTCCCGCACCTCGGCTCCCGCACGTTCCAGCTCCCGCGCATAGTGGCGGGTGAGCAGAAATACGGCGCGTTTGTCGGGGATATGCGGGATCATCAGGCGCACGCGCACGCCCGCGCGCGCCGCACAGCGCAGAGCATAGAGCATGCGTTCGGTCGGAACGAGGTAGGGAGTGCACAGTTCGAGGGAATCTGTCGCGGCAAGGATGAGGCGGAAAAGAAGTTCCTCTCCCGTCCGTCTCCCGTCCGTCCCGTCGGCAAACGGAACGCAGGGAACGCCCGTTTTCGCCCCGTTTTGCGTTTTTCCGCCGTACAGCGCCGAAAACGTGTAATATCCGCCCGCGTCGTCCTCTATGACCGCACGGTAGTCGTTGCCGCTCCCCAGCCCGAACGTATACGTCGTTTGATAGGCGCGCAGCGAGGCA
>CANRCY010000176.1 GCA_947629225.1 uncultured Clostridia bacterium
GACCTCATCGAAGAACTGCTCAAACTGGACTTCACGGAAGTATTCACTCTCACGGAAGAGGGCGACGCGCTGTCCCTTGCCATTGCGGGTACGACGCTGTTAAAGGCGCTCGGCGTGGAGTTCGACCTCGACACGGTCACGCTTACGGTAGACGACGACAGCGTGACGGCGAAAGCCCTCGGCGCGACCATCACGGTAAAAGCGGGTGCCAAATTTGAAACGAATACAAACGACTACATCGAGATCGTCGACTACGCCAACACCATAGCGACGATGATCGAGAGCGGGTACCTCACCGCCGATGTATCTTACACCGCGAACGATCTCACCGTCACGGGCAAGATCGAGCTTGCGCTCGACACCCTCGATGTAAAAGCCGCGCTCACTCTGAAATACAGAAGCGCAGAACAGCAGATCAACATTATCTACGGCGCGGGCGTCATCTATCTCGAACTTGGCGGCATGAAAGTTTCCGCCAACGTCGAGGAAGCCGTGCAGCTTATCACACGGTTTGTGGATTTGCCTACCGCAAATACCGAGGAACGCAATCTCATCGAAGAGCTGCTCAAACTGGATTTCATGGAAGTATTCACCCTCACGCAAGAGGGCGACGTTCTTTCCCTTGCCATTGCGGGAACGACGCTCTTGAACGCGCTCGGCGTGGAATTTGACCTTGACACGGTCACGCTCACGGTAGATAATGACAGCGTAACGGCGAAAGCCCTCGGCGCGACCATTACAGTAAAAGCGGGCGCGCACTTCGACACCGACACAAGCGACTACATCGAGATCGTCGATTACGCAAATACCATTGCGACGATGATCGAGAGCGGGTATCTCGCGGCCGATGTATCTTACACCGCGGGCGAACTCACCGTCACGGGCAAGATCGAACTCGCGCTCGACACCCTCGAAGTGCAGGGAAAACTTACGCTCCAATACAGAAGCGCGAGCCAAGACATCAACATTATCTACGGCGCGGGCATCGTCTATCTCGAACTCGGCGGCATGAAAGTTTCTGCCAATGTCGAGGAAGCGGTGCAACTCATCACGCGGTTCGTGGATTTGCCTACCGCGAATACCCAAGAGCGCGACCTCATCGAAGAACTGCTCAAACTGGACTTCACGGAAGTATTCACTCTCACGGAAGAGGGCGACGCGCTGTCCCTCGCCATTGCGGGTACGACGCTGTTGAAAGCCCTCGGGGTGGAGTTCGATCTCGACACAGTTACGCTTATGGTAGACGACGACAGCGTAACGGCCACGGCGGAAAAGCTCGGCGTGGAAGTCGCCATTAAGCAAGGCGCCAAGTTCGACACCGATACAAACGACTACATCGAAATTGTCGATTACGCCAACACCATTGCAACGATGATCGAGAGCGGGTATCTCACCGCCGACGTTACCTATACCGCGAACGATCTCACGATCACAGGCAAGATCGAACTTGCGCTCGACGCCCTTGAAGTGCAAGGAAAACTCACTCTGAAATACAGAAGCGCAGAACAGCAGATCAACATCATCTACGGCGCGGGCGTCATCTATCTCGAACTTGGCGGCATGAAAGTTTCCGCCAATGTCGAGGAAGCGGTGCAACTCATCACGCGGTTCGTGGATTTGCCCACCGCGAATACCCAAGAGCGCGATCTCATCGAAGAACTGCTCAAACTGGACTTCACGGAGGTCTTTACCCTCACGAAGGAAGGGGACGCGCTGTCCCTTGCCATTGCGGGAACGACGCTTTTGAACGCGCTCGGCGTGGAATTTGATCTCGACAAAGTCACGCTTACGATAGACGATGACAGCGTAACGGCGAAAGCGGAAAAGCTCGGCGTGGAAGTCACCATTAAGCAAGGCGCGCACTTCGACACCGACACAAGCGACTACATCGAGATCGTCGATTATGCAAATACCATTGCAACGATGATCGAAAGTGGCTACCTTGCGGCCGATGTATCTTACACAGCGAACGACCTTACCGTCACGGGCAAGATCGAACTTGCACTTGATACGCTCGATGTAAAAGCCGCGCTCACGCTCCAATACAGAAGCGCAGAACAGCAGATCAACATCATCTATGGCGCGGGCGTCGTCTATCTTGAACTCGGCGGCATGAAAGTTTCCGCCAACGTCGAGGAAGCCGTGCAGCTTATCACGCGGTTTGTCCCTCTTCCCACCGGTAACAGCGAAGAGCGCGATCTCATCGAAGAACTGCTCAAACTGGACTTCACGGAGGTATTCACCCTCACGAAAGAGGGGGACGCGCTGTCCCTTGCCATTGCCGGCACGACGCTCTTGAACGCGCTCGGCGTGGAATTCGACCTCGACACGGTCACGCTTACGGTAGACGACGACAGCGTGACGGCGAAAGCAGAAGCGCTCGGCGTGGAAGTCACCATTAAGCAAGGCGCGAAGTTCGAAACGAATACGAGCGATTATATCGAAATTGTCGATTACGCCAACACGATTGCGACGATGATCGAAAGTGGCTACCTTGCGGCCGATGTTACCTACACCGCAGGCGACCTCACCGTCACGGGCAAGATCGAACTTGCGCTCGACACCCTTGATGTAAAAGCCGCGCTCACGCTCCAATACAGAAGCGCAGAACAGCAGATCAACATTATCTACGGCGCGGGCGTGGTGTATCTCGAGCTTGGCGGCATGAAAGTTTCTGCCAACGGCGAGGAAGCGGTGAAACTCATCACTCGATTCGTCCCGATTCCTACCGTTGACAGCGAGGAGCGCGATCTCATCGAAGAACTGCTCAAGCTGAACTTTGAGGAAGTATTCACCCTCAAGCAGGAAGGGGACGCGCTGTCCCTTGCCATTGCGGGTACGACGCTCTTGAACGCGCTCGGCGTGGAGTTCGATCTCGACAAAGTCACGCTTACGGTAGACGACGACAGCGTAACGGCGAAAGCCCTCGGCGCGACCATTACAGTAAAAGCGGGCGCCAAGTTTGAAACGAATACAAGCGATTATATCGAAATTGTCGACTACGCAAATACCATTGCAACGATGATCGAGAGCGGGTACCTCGCGGCCGATGTTACCTACACCGCAGGCGACCTCACCGTCACGGGCAAGATCGAACTTGCGCTCGACACCCTCGATGTAAAAGCCGC
>CANRCY010000177.1 GCA_947629225.1 uncultured Clostridia bacterium
CTCTACCTCTCCCGCCCCCTGCGGCGGGGACGGGAAGACGCCGAAAAGAGCGAGATCTTCTCCGCGGCGGAATCGCTGTTCGAAATGCCGCCCATGCCCGCGCTCTTTCCCTATGACTGCTCAGAACGCCGCCCCGCCGAGCTCAAACTCCTCGCGCTGAAAAACGGCTACGAGGCGGGCAGGGAGTACGACGGCAAGCTCTATTCTTCCATCTACGAATTTCTCGGCTCTCCCGCGGACCTGTTCGGCGGGGAAAAGAACGCCGTGCCCGAGGCGAGCGGGCTCATCTTCTCGCCGCAGATCTCACCCTCTCTTCTCGAACGCTATTTCGAATGCCCCTATGCGGGATTTGCGCGGGCGTTGCGGCTGAGGGAGCGGCAGGAGAGCGCCATGCCCGAGACGGACGCGGGAAACTTCGTGCACGCCGTGCTCGAAGAGACCGCCCCCCGCTTCAACGGCTTTGGGAACGAGGCGGAGTGCCGCGCCTTTGCGCGTGCGGCGGCGCAGAAACTGCTCTCGGGGACCTATTCTGCGCTTGCCGATACGGACGCGGGCGAGTATGCGGGGTCCCGCCTTGCCGAGGAAGCCGAAACGGTGACTGCCGCAGCCTACCGCCAGCTCTCCCTTTCCGCCTTCCGCGTCGCGCAGACGGAGGGAGACGTCTCCCTTCCCGCGCTCTTCCTCTCGGGCAGAGCCGACCGCATCGACGCGGCGGAGGAATTTATCCGCGTCATCGACTATAAAACGGGCAAGATCGACGATACGGCGGGCGCGTACTATACGGGCAGAAAACTGCAACTGCAACTCTATCTTCGGGCGGCGGCGCACGGAAAGCGTGCGGCGGGCGCCTTCTATTTCCCCGCGGCAGACCCCTTCACTTCCGAAGACGAGGTAAAATTCCGCATGCGGGGGTTCTATTGCGGCGACGAAGAGGTGCTCTCGCGCATGGACCTCTCCCTCAGCGAGGGGGAGAGCGCCCTCTTCAAGGGGGGGAGAACGGAGAGCGACCGCGGCATGCCCCGCAAGGATTTCGAGGCGTTCCTCGACTATTCCCTTCTCGTCGCGCAAAAGGCGGAAAACGAAATGCGCGCGGGGAACATCTCTCCCTCTCCCTACGGAGAGGCGTGTACCTATTGCAAAATGAAATCGCTCTGCGGGTTTGTCGGCGTGCCGCGGAAGGAACCTTCCGTCAAATGTGCGGAGATCGCCGCCATCGTGCGCCGCGAAAGGGGGGAAGAATGAGCCCGAAACTCACATCCGAACAGGAGCGCGCGGTCGCCGTGCGCGGAAGGGCGATCGTCTCCGCCTCCGCGGGGAGCGGGAAGACGTTCGTCATGATCGAACGGCTCGTCGCGCTCATTCTCGACGGGGCGGACGTCACGCGCACCCTTGCGGTCACCTTTACCAAGAAGGCGGCGGCGCAAATGCGCGAACGCCTCAGAACGGCGATCGTAAAAAAACTTTCGTCCTCTAACGGGGAAGAGCGCGCAAGGCTCAAAGAACAGCTCTCCGCCCTGCCCCTTGCCGATATTTCCACCATTCACGCCTTCTGCGCGCGCATGGTGCGCACTTATTTTTATCTGGTCGGGCTCGACCCTTCCTTCCGCGTGATCGACGCGGAGGACGCGGAGGGGGCGGTCGTGCTCTCCCGCGCGCTCGGCGAACTCTTCGAAGAATGTTACGCGGAAAAGGACGAAGGCTTTTTACGCCTGCTCTCCGTCTACTTCCGCAACAAGCGGGACGCAAAGCTGAAAGAGCTCCTGGTCTCCCTCTACGGCAAAGTGCGCGAGCGGACGGACTACCGCGAATTCCTCTCCCGCGCGGGACAGGAAGACGGCTTTGCGGAAGTTTGCGAATACCTTGCCGAAGATATCCGCACCCGTGCACGCGAATTTGCCGCGCAGGCGGAGGAGCACGCGGCGTTCTTCACGGAAAATCCCCGCGCCGCCGCGGTGTGCGGGCAGATCGCCGCCGCCGCGAAGGAGCTGGAAAAAGGGGATTTGTTCGAACTTGTCTCCCGCTCCCAACCGCCCATCGGGGTCATGCCCTCCTCCGCCAAAGCGCAGGGAGAGGCTCTGCGCCGCCTCAAACACGCGGGCAAACTCTCGGCGGCAGTCAAGGACCTCTACCGCGGGCTTCAAAAATACGCCTCCCGCGAGGAGGAGCATGCGCGCTATCTCGACGGACAGGAGACGGCGCGGGCGCTCGCCTCTCTTCTGCTCCGTTTCGACGAGATCTATGCGCGCGAAAAGCGGGAAGCGGGCGTGCTCGACTATAACGACCTCGAACACTTCGCGCTCGCCGTGCTCTCCCGCGAAGAGGCGCGCGCCGCTCTCCGCGAAAAATATCAATACGTCTTTGTGGACGAATATCAGGACGTCAACCCCGCGCAGGAGCGCATCCTCTCTTTGATCGGCGGCGAAGAGGTCTTTCTCGTGGGGGACGCCAAGCAATCCATCTATGCCTTCCGCGGCAGCCGCTCCGAATATTTCATGCAAAAGTGTAGCGAACTCACCGCGCTCTCCCTCACGGAGAATTTCCGCAGCTCGCCCGCCGTGATCGAGGGGGTCAACCGCGTCTTTGCCTACGCGATGACGGAGCGGAGCGCGGGGATCTCTTACGCGAGCGCGCCCATGTGCGGCGGCGGACGGTACGGCGAACACACGGGCGCCGTGCTCTTCCATAACGTGCCCAAGATCAAGGAAGAGAAAGAGGAGCGCGGGATCTATTCGGTGCTCAAAGCTCCCCGCGGCGTCTTCGACGGGCAGGCGGACCTTCTCTGCCGCCTGATCGAGGAAGAGGTCGGCTCGGAGTGGTTCGACGCCGATGCGGGCATTGTCAAAAAGGTCGGCTTCGGCGACATCGCGGTGCTCGTGCGCGCGGGCAACCGCGAAACGGAGAACATCGTCGCTGCGCTCAGCGAGCGGAACATTCCCGTCGCGACCGCCGCGACCGTGAACGTATGCGATTTTTGGGAAGCGCGGCTCATCATCGATTGGCTCTCCTTCCTCGACAACGCCGAACAGGATATTCCCTGCGCGGGCGCCATGCTCTCCCGCGCGGGCGGGTTCACCGAGCGCGACCTCGTGCAGATCCGTTCGGAGAAAGGGGCGGAAAGCGCCTAT
>CANRCY010000178.1 GCA_947629225.1 uncultured Clostridia bacterium
ACCCGTCATACAGCACGCGCACATCATCAACGCTACCATCATCGTCGCGATTATCTTTTTCATCTTTTTCCTCCCGATTTGTTTTTTTATGCAACGGAGACCGTTTTCAGCTGCGAATAGATGCCGTATTCGGGCGTCTTTTCGTCTCCCGTCTTTTGAAGGTAATAGAAGATCACCTGCGCGGTATTGCCCGTGCGCGAGACCTCTATCACGTCGCATTCGTACGTTTCCGTCCAACCGTTATAGGTGCGGCAGGGCACCCTTGCCTTCTTTGCCGAAAGTTCGGCTTCGGTGAGCGAGATCTCCCCTACCGCGACTTCTTTGACGAGCATGGCGCAATCTTCCGCCGTGTTGGTCGTGGCGATGTTCGTCTTGACCGCAAAGTGGGTAAGATCTTCGTACGTCCACGTGTTCATCGTATAGCCGCGCGCAAGATAGCCCTGCGCAAGGCTGTTCGTGGCGCCGCTCATCGTCTTCTTCTCGTTGTCGTACTCCATTTCATCGAGCCCGATGCCGCATTTGCGCAGGAAGTCCATCTTTGCCTTCATGTTGGAGGAGTTGACGTGACCGCCCGCATAGCTCCAAGCCCCGACGCCTTCGGCGCTCTCTTTGCCGCTCAGACCGCCGCCGAGGTAGCAGCAAGGGATCTCGGGGAGATGTTGGCGCATTCCCTGCGCATAGGGCGCATAGAAGGTGATCGTGATCCAATGCCCCTTCATCCCGGGATACTTTTCCATGACCTCTTTGAGCTTTTCGATGGCTTTGAGATCGTCGACCGCTTTCTGCGAGCCGCCGTCGAGTTTGAGCTCGGCGATGAGAATGACATCCGTCTGCTGCAAGACTTCGCAGATCTCTTCGAGCGTTGCGAACGTCTCCCCGTAGCGGGCGCTGTAATTGTTGAGTTCGATCTTCCTCAGGTTCGCAAAGGTCTCGTTGATGATGTACCTTCCCCCGAGACCCGAAACGCGGGAAATATCGTTGTCGTGACAGCTGACGATGTGCCCGTCCGACGTGATCTGGATATCGATCTCGACGTGGGTCGCCCCCTCGTTATAGGAAGCCATGACCCCCGTTAAAGACTGTTCGTTGGCGTACTTCGTGATCCCGCGGTGCGCGGCGATGTATTGCGCCCGCGCGAATCCCGACTTTTCGAAATAGCCGAGAGCGTCCGTGAGCGCGCTCTTTTCGGAAGAGACGATGCCGTAGCAGCCTGCCGCGACTGCCTGCGCGCCCTCTTCCTTGCTGTCGATCTCAGCCCAGCAGACCTTGCTCATCGCCGAGATGTACTCCGCGGCGACGGGGAGATTCTCCTGCACGTCGTACATGAGAATGTTACAGCCCGCCTTGTTGGCGGCGGCGATGTTCTCCCACTGCCCGTAGCGGTCGGGACCGATCTCTTCGTCCGTCAGATCGTACACCGTGTTGACGAGGTAGCCCTTCGCGTCGGCATAGATCTGTTCGAGCACGGAGATCTCTTTGGAAATGACCATGAGGTCGGAGACGGTGTAGGTCTTGTTCAGCCAATCGAGGAAGGGTTGTACCGTCGTGCCGTCGATGCGGAGTACGAGAATGGACTGCCCTTTGATCTTGAGCTCGTAGAAGGTCCTGAGCGAGCGGGATCTGCCGAGGTCGACTTTCATCTCCTCGTCGGGCGTGACGACGACGGAGGCGTAGCTCTTGCCGTCGAGGTCTCCCTCGGAGGAAGGTTCGAAGATAAGGGTGGGTTCGATCATGAGCCCGCTCCCTTGCGTGCGGACGCTTGCATAGGTCGTATCCGTATCGGGCGCGGCGACCGCGGAGACCGAGAGCCCCGCCGTCAGACAGGCGACAAGCGCAAGCGTTGAGATCGCATACAGAATTTTTTTCATACCGTCCTCCTTATGCCGCAGTCTTGCCCACGAAAAGGGTAAAGCTTGCCCTGTAACCGTCGCATTCGACGGTGATCGTGCATTCGCCCCTTGCAAGCGCCTTGACGCGCGCGATCAAGCCCTGATATTCTACCGTGGCGATCGACTCGTCCGAACTCGTCCAAGTGGGATCGCCGCTCAGCTGAGCCGCCGAGATCGCCCGCACCGTGGCGACGGCGTTCTTGACGAGCACGAGCCGACCGTTTTTCAGGCTCCCCGTCGGTCCGTCGGGAAGAAAGACCGAAAGAGGAGAATCTTTGACCGTGACCGCGCAGGTAGCCGTCATATCGTCGCCGCAAGAAACGGTGACGGTCGCCGTGCCCGCGCCGAGCGCCTTGACGCCCGCCGTGGCTCCGTCTGCCCGCAGGGTGACGACCGACTCGTCCGAGCTCTCCCATGTGACCTTTTTGCCGCCCTCGAAAGAGGCGGTGAGCGTTACTTCTTCGCCGCTCCAAAGGGTGAGCTCCGTCTTATCCAACGTCAGCCCGCTGTCGGGCGGGTCGACGGGGACCTTTCCTTCGCCGCACGCGCACAGCAGACAGCAGAGCGCGGCGACAAGGCTTAAAAGCAGTAAAACTCTCTTCTTCATAATTTCCTCTCCTTTGCTCTCAGCGAATGAACGGGAAGGTTCCGCTCGTTCCGCGTGATCTCGAATGTTTGTTCCGTCCAGACGATCTCGATCAAGTTGCCGAGGTCGTCTTCGAAGGTGTAATTGCCCGCGCCGCCGACGAGGAAGGTGAGCTCTTCGTACCCGTCGAGACGGTTGCCGACGTCCGAACAGAGCTTTCCCCCTTTCAGGTTGAGCGGGACTGCCTTGCCCTCCCGCAAGAAGACGGGACAGCGCTCTTTTACGAGCGCGATCTCGTGCACGCCGCCCCCGAAGCGTTTCCCCGTGAAGAGGTCGTACCAGACCCCTTGGGGAAGGTAGACGGTGCGGGTCTTGACGTAATCTTCGAGCACGGGCGCGACGAGAAGCGCGTCGCCGAGCATGAACTCGTCCTCTACGCCGAACGCCCTTTCGTCTTCGGGGAATTCGAGCATGAGATGCCGCATGGGCGGGATCCCCGTTTTGTGCGCCTCTCGCATCAGAGCGTATTGGTAGGGCAAGAGATTGTAGTGCAAAAAGAATTGCTTGCGGCAGAGCTCCAACAGCGCTTCGTCCTTATGGAATGCCGCCATGTTCCACGGGCTGCGG
>CANRCY010000179.1 GCA_947629225.1 uncultured Clostridia bacterium
GGATTTTATTGGGTTTCGTCTTGATTTTCGTCATCTTGATGATGATTTCTGCGCGCCTTTGCCGCATAGACGGCGGTGAGAAGGAAGGAGAGCGCGCCCGCCGAAAGTATGAGCTCGAAATGGGGGAAGTTTGCACGGTC
This sequence comes from uncultured Clostridia bacterium, assembly GCA_947629225.1. Lineage (GTDB taxonomy): Bacteria > Bacillota > Clostridia > Christensenellales > Borkfalkiaceae > Gallimonas. Next base: position 141 of record CANRCY010000179.1, read on the forward strand.
GGAGTATGAGGGCTCGGTTTTTGAGGACTCGTCGCTGAGCAGGTCGGTAAATTTGACGAGGAAGGGGACGACTTCGTCGAATCCTTCGAAGTTTTCGCTTTGCGGGACGAAGAAATGCAGGAAATAGCGACCTGGCGGCGCGTTTTGGATGTCGCCCTCGAACTTTTTCGTGCAGGACTCGTCGAGGAAAATTTCGATTTGCACTTCCCCGAACTTCGTCGAGGGGAGATGAGTAAAATCTCCGCTTTGAAGCCAGGTTTTGAGATCAAACCCGTCCGTCCAATTATTTTGCGCTTTATGGATGGTATAACTGCCGCTTATAAAAGTCACGGTGTAGTTTTGATTTGCCCAACTGCCTTCGATGGCATAAATGCCCGCGTTCATCCCGTTGACGGTGAGTTGGATTCCAAGATCGTCTTCGCCGAATATCTCGTCTAAAATGGTATAGTTGATTTTTGCGATGGGCTCGCCGTAAACAGATGAAGCATTTTCAATTTTGACTGCGACAGAGCAGGGGAGGATCTTATATTTAATTTTGATTTCTGTTGCGCCTGTTGCAAACTCATAGTTTTCCGAGTCTTTGGGGCGCAAAATCGCTTCATGTTCGCCGACGTCCTTCGCACGTCCTTCGACGGTGTAAACTGTTTCGTCAACTTTAATTTTCTGCGTTTCCCCGTTGTAAACTAAATCTTCAACCGTCGGAACGTCAATTTTTGCTTTCAGGATCGTGTAAATTCCGCCCTCGAAGGAGACATCGTAATTTTTATTCTTCCACGTCCCCTCGATTTCATAAGTCCCCGCATTCATGCCTTTGACATACAGGAAAAGACCGAGATCATCGTCTCCGAACAGCTCGTTTGATAAAGTATAGGTGAGCTTTTCGATCGGTTCGCCGTAGACCGACGAAGCGTCATCAATTTTTACTGTGACAGAGTAGGGGAGAATCTTGTAATTGATTTTGATTTCCTCTTCACCTGTCTCAAATTCATAATTTGTTGAGTCTTTCAACCGCAAAACGGCTTCGTATTCGCCGACATCCTTTGCTCGTCCTTCGACTGAGAAGAAAGTTTCGTCCACTTTGACGGATTGTTCCGTGCCGTTGTAAATCAAATCTTCAATTGACGGGATTTCAACTTTCGCCTTATGTATCGTATAAGTCCCGTTGATAAATGTCACTTGATAATTACGGTTCGTCCAAATGCCCGTGATCGCATATTTGCCCGCGTTCATACCTTCCATGCGGAGTGAAATCCCGAGGTCATCGTCTCCGAACAGTGTCCCGAGAACGGCATATCCGAGTTTTGCAATTGGCTCATTGTAAACCGACGACGCGTTGTCAATTTTAACTGTGACAGAGTAGGGGAGAATTTTATACTTGACTTTGATTTCCTCTTCACCTGTCTCAAATTCATAATTTGTTGAGTCTTTCAACCGCAAAACGGCTTCGTATTCGCCGACATCCTTTGCTCGTCCTTCGACTGAGAAGAAAGTTTCGTCCACTTTGACGGATTGTTCCGTGCCGTTGTAAATCAAATCTTCAACTGACGGGATTTCAATTTTCGCCTTATAGATCGTATAAGTTCCGTTGATAAACGTCACGGTGTAGTTATGATTCGTCCAAGTGCCTGTGATTACATATGTCCCTGCGGTCACTCCTTCCATGAGCAGCGAAATTCTAAGGTCATCGTTTCCGAACAGTTTGTCTAATACAGTAAAGCTAAGTTCCGCAATAGGCTTACCATAGCTCGACGACGCGTCTTCAATTTTCACCGTGACCGCATAGGGAAGTATTTGATATTGAACCCGAACTTCCGCTTCGCCTATCTCAAATTCATAGTTCGTCGAATCTTTCAGTCGCAAAGCAGCTTCATACTCGCCAACGTTTTTTGCACTTCCTGTTACAGTGAAGATTTCTTCGTCTACTTCTATTTTCTGTTCTTCCCCATTGTAAATTAAATCTTCAATCGTCGGAACATCAATTCTTGCCTTATGAATCGTATAAGTTCCGTTTATAAAGGTAACTTGATAGTTACGATTCGTCCACTTGCCTGTGATTGCATATGTGCCCGTATTCATACCGTTCATGTGGAGTGAAATTCCAAGGTCATCGTCTCCAAAAATTGATTCGAGGACGGTATATCCGAGCTCTGCGATCGGTTCTCCATAGACCGATGACGCATTGTCAATTCTTACTGTGACGGCATAGGGGAGTATATTATATTTGATTTTGATTGTTTCTTCACCCGTCGTAAATTCATAGTTTTCCGAATCTTTGAGTTTCAAAACGGCTTCGTATGTTCCGACATTTTTCGCACTTCCTTCGACTGAGATGAAAGTTTCGTCCACTTTTACGGATTGTTCGGTGCCGTTGTAGACTAAATCCTCAATCAACGGGATTTCAACCTGAGCCTTATAGATCGTATAAGTCCCGTTGATAAACGTCACGTCGTAGTTATGGTTCGTCCAAGTGCCTGAGATTGCATATGTGCCTGCGGTCACTCCTTCCATGAGCAGCGAAATCCCAAGGTCATCGTCGCCAAAGATAGGGGACAACAACCTATATTCGAGTTTCGCAATCGGTTCTCCATAGACCGACGACGCGTCATCTATGCGAACAGTTATGGCGTAGGGGAGTATTTGATATTGAATCCGAATTTCTGTTTCTCCTGTCTCAAATTCATAATTTGTTGGGTCGTTCAACCGCAAAACGGCTTCGTATTCGCCAACGTTCTTTGCACTTCCTTCGACGGTAAAGATAGTTTCGTTCACGTTGATAAACTGTTCTTTGCCGTTGAAAACTAAATCCTCAACCATCGGAATGTCGATTTTTGCTTTATAGATCGTATAAGTCCCGTTGATAAATGTGACTTGATAGTTACGATTCGTCCACTTGCCTGTGATTGCATATGTGCCCGTATTCATACCGTTCATGTGGAGTGAAAT
>CANRCY010000180.1 GCA_947629225.1 uncultured Clostridia bacterium
TTCAGCGCCAAAACCTTGTTGATAAGCGCCGTGGCGTCGAGGTCGTTCTCCGCGCCCGTCAGCGAGGAAACAAGCGCGACCGCTTCGTTCACCCCTGCTTTGACGCGCAAGCCCTCTACTTCTAAATAAATGGTATTCCCCTCGTAGATCACGGAGAGCGTTTTTTGCGCATTGCCGTAGCCGAGGACGATCTCCCCCGCCGCCTTTAGCGACGAGAGATTCAGCGCGATCTCTCCCGAAACGGTGAAGTTGCCAGACGAATAGGAGAGCGAAATCGCGAGGTCTTCGTTGGAGAAGAGCTTGATCAGCGATTGGACATAGGGAAGGATCGGCGTGTAGCCCTGCGTATCGAGCGCGACATCTGTTCCCGCCGTGAGCCCGATCTCCGCGCCGAAAGCGGTAGCGGAAAGCGTTCCGTCCCCTACCGAGACCGTTACGTCGCCGAGGGCGAATTCCAGCCCGAATGCGGAGAGGAGCTCGCTCCCCTTGACCGCAAGGCGAAGCCCGTTTTGTTCCGAAGACGAGAAGAGCTCGGCAAACTCCTGCGAAAGAAGGGTGTTGATGAGCGCGCCGAGATTGAGCTCGGATAGAACGCCTTCTTCGGGCAGCGCGACGTATTGCTCCAAGAGCGCAATGCCCTCTTCGAGCGTCGCCTGCACCTTGATCCCGTCGAGATCGAGATAGAGCGTGCCGTCCGTATAAGAGAGCCCGACCTTCTTGGAAAGTTCAATGCCGTTTAGGGAGACGTCTGCCTGTACTTCCCCTGCGAGGGAAAGATCTGCCAAGCGAAGATCGAGTCCGCCCGAAACGGTTATTCCTTCGCTCTTGTAGGAGATGTCCGCATGCAGAACGTCTGCGGAGAAGAGCTCTTTGAGCTCTTGCACATAGGGCATGAGCGAAACATATTCCGACTTTTGCGCCGCGCTCAGATCGGGAAGATGTTCCTCTCCGAAGCCCAGCTGCGCCTTGATCGAAAGCTCGTCGCCGAGCGAGATCTCCGCGGTCACTTTTTCGACCGAGATCGTATTGTCTTCTCCGACAGAGAAGTAGAAGCCGACGGGGATTTTCAGCCCGAGAAGAGGCAACTCGGAATGAAGTTCCGCCTTTCCGTCCGCAAGCGTGAATTCGCCGCCTGCGAGCGCGGAGAGAAGTTCTTCCGTCCCGCCCCCTTCCGTCTCTTCCGACGTTTCGGGCGACTGCGTTTGCGCGCCGCTCTCCGCCGTGAGCTCTTTCACGAGAGAGATCAGCTCGTCTAACTTGACTTCGAATTTCAAGCCGCCATAGTTGAGATAGGCGTTGCCCTCCTCTACCCAGAGCGAGAGCGCGCCGAGTTTTGCTTTTGCGGCGAGCGCGGAAACGTCGAACGCCGCAAAGTCCGCTTGGCTCAGGTCGAGATCGACGATGCCGTGATAGAGCGTTTCGCCGATCGTGAGGTCGAGATCGAGGACGGTCGGATCGGTGAGCACGCTTCCGAAACCTTCGGCAAGGCAGTCGAGCGCGGTGAGCTCTTTCACGACGGGCGTGTTGCTCACCCCTCCTTCTGCATAGCGGTAGAAATATTCCTCATATGCGTCGGAATACGCCTTGTCGGTGTTGTATTCGTACGTTGTGGTGGATGTGGAGACGCAAGGCGCCGCGATGGGACCGTATTTCGCCGAATATTTTTCCTCGATATCCGTTTGGAAAACTTGCCAATCCTTGTCGAAAGTAAAGGTGACGGAGATGGCATTGAATTCGGGAGGCGTGGTGAGCCCGCCCGTAAAGATCATTTGGTTGATGTAATAAGCGGTCGCTCCCTTTGTGGTGAGCACACCGTCCACTTCTTCCTGCCAGGTATCGGGCTTTAATTCGTAAGTAATTTTGAATTTGCCGTCTTCCGTCGCCGTGACCGCGCTTGTACTTTTCACGGTGTCTTCTTCGATGACGTACACGCTCAGCTCATAGGCGGGCAGACCGTTGGTTGCCTTAAAGCCGTGTTCGCCGCCGATCGTCATGATGTTGTAGGGCTCGCCCGTCTGCCATTCGGTATCCAGACCGTTGTAGTTCTTGGAGGCGGGTTTGCGCCAAATTACCCTGTCTTTATCTTTGAGATAACAGAACTGGCTCGCGCCCTTGATGAGCGAACTCTCCGTGAGGTCGGCGGAAATGAGAATGCCGTGATCGTACTGCTTGTATGTAGTGACCGATTGCTGGATGACCGTATCCACGGTGCCGTGCATTTCGGAATACCAGAGATTTTGTTGGGAGAACTTCCAATTCAAGCGGGCGAAGATATCTACGGGGGCATAGTCAGCCGAGAGAGAGTAAACCTCCCCTTCCGCCACGGGAACGGACGGCGAACCGTAGTTGAGGTCGACGGTGTTCCTCTGCGTCTCCTTGAAAAATGCCGAGCAGACGCCGTACACCCCGAACACGAGCACGAGCGCCGAACAGAGCGTTACGATCGCCTTGGCTGTGCGGGACATCCGCTTTTTGGCGCGCAGCCGCACACCGCCTTTTTTTATTTTTACGGCACGCGGACGGCGCTTGTTTTTGATCTCATGCATTCCGCTTTCGGTCTTTTTCATATTTCTTCTCCCTTCCCGCGCGGACAATTATAATGCCCGTCATTTCGGGAAATTACAAAATCATAAAAGTCTATGACAATATTCTACCAAAGTTATGACGGAATGTCAACAGTATCTTGAAAAATTTACCATAAAATATTGTAAAAAATAAAAAAAATCGACGCGGACTGCGTCTGTGCGAACGAATTTCCGTCGGAATGGGAAAAACAAGCCCTATTTTTGCATGGATCGCGGCGGTGAAAGCCCGCCGCTTGTGCCGCTTAGAATAGAAAATCGGAACTGCGCCCCCTCTTTGTCCTAACACACGCCCTGCGCCGTGTTCGGCGCAGGGCGTGTGCGGGCATTTTGTAAGCCGCTCGTTCGGGTATAATACGAGTATAAATCGTCGATATCCCTTTCTCGTTCACATATTGCGTTCCCAAAAGGCGACGGCGCGGGAGAGCCAACCTTCGGCGACGGTGCCTTGCCCCAAACCGAAGCCGTGCGGAAGTCCTTGAAATACTTCGATCTCCGCGT
>CANRCY010000181.1 GCA_947629225.1 uncultured Clostridia bacterium
GGACGGGCGCGAGCTTGATCGTGATCCCCCGCTCCCGCTCGATGTCCATGCTGTCAAGGAGCTGTTCTTCCATGTCCCGCTTGCTGACCTGCCCCGTGAGCTCCATGATACGGTCGGCAATGGTGCTCTTGCCGTGGTCGATATGGGCGATGATGCAAAAATTGCGTAAATTGCGGTTGGGTTTTGCCATAGATGTCCCCTTCCTGTTTTTTCCATTATACCTTTTTTGCTGGCATTTTGCAACCGATTGCATGCCCTCCGAAATAAATATCCATGCGTCTTGCCCACCCCTTGAGGGGTGGGTGGCACGAGCGAAGAGAGTGACGGAAGGGGTGTAGTATTTTGAATTGACACCCCCTCACCGCCTTCGGCGGAGCTCCCTCTCAAGGGGCAGCCAAGAAACAATCCGCATATGCAACGATTGCATAATTTTCTTATAAATCGCCGTCTTCCGTGCGGGCGCGCGGAAGACGGCGGCTCGTTTCGATCTCTTCCGTGGGGAAATTTTACTATGTAACGTTTATTTTGTCAAGAGGCGGGGAAATGCTCTTGCGTTTTCCGAAAAATTCTGCTACAATATCTTCATGAATACATTTTTGAATACCCTTCCCGTGGCGCACAGAGGGCTCCACGACGAAACCAAACCCGAAAACTCGCTTGCGGCGTTCCGCGCCGCGATAAATGCGGGCTATGCCATCGAGACGGACGTCCACTTCACCAAGGACGGGGCGATCGCCGTCTTCCACGACGACAGCTTAAAGCGCATGACGGGCGATCCGCGCGAGATCAAAGACTGCACGATGAAAGAGCTGAAAGAGTTGCGGCTCGGCGGAACGGAAGAGCGCATTCCCTCGTTCGAAGAATTTTTGACCGTCGTCGGCGGGAAAGTTCCCCTTCTCATCGAAATCAAGGAGATGAAGGGCGTGAAAGGGAAAAAAATCGCCGCCGCCATGCTCGACGCGATGCAAACGATCGGCTACAAGGGGGAATATGCGGTGCAGTCGTTCGACCCCTTCTACGCAAAGGCGTACAAAAAGCTCGCGCCCGACGTTCCGTGCGGCATTCTCGCGCAGGGGAAAATGAGCGAGAAAGGCGACCCCCTCTCGTGGAGAATCAAGGCGTATTTGCTATCCCGTATGAAGTTTAACAAGCTCGTGAAGCCCGATTTCGTGAGCTACGGGTTCTGGCTGTTGCCGCAAAAGTGCGTGACTAAATTCAAGGGATACAAACTTGCCTGGACGATCCGCTCCCCCGAGGACGAAGCGCAGGCGAGAAAGTATGTAGACAACATCATTTTCGAAAACTACCTCGCGGAAAAGTGACATGCTCCTATTTGTCATTTCGACCGAAGTGAGCAACGCGAACGAAGTGGAGAAATCTCGTCCTTGTAATGCAGTAAAGATGTCTCGACTACGCTCGACATGACATTTGGGAAGTTTCCCCTCTCCCAACGGAAGCGCTGAGTAGCCGCTCCACCCACAAGGCTTACGCCGTCCCATTTCTCTGCTTTTCCTTTCTTGCCCAAATACGGGCATTTTTTTCTGCATTTTTTTCTTATATTTTGTAGAAAGACTCTTGAAAAAACTTTTCGGCTGTGATATAATACACCCGACAAAGCGCGCCGCGCCGATTTTTTTCGTGCTCTCGGGAGAAAAACCGCAGGAAAACCGATCGGGCAGGCGCTCAGGAAGATTTATTAGGAGGTTAAGGAATGGAACATTGTGCAGCGTGCGGGACGCCCGAACAAGCGGCAGCTTTGAAGGCAGTCATCGAAGAATCGCGCTCGACACCGGGATGCCTTATGCACATTCTGCAAGAGGCGCAGGGAATTTACGGTTTCCTGCCCATCGGCGTGCAAAAGACGATCGCGGAAGGCTTGGGGATCTCCCTCTCGGAGGTGTACGGCGTCGTCACCTTCTACTCGCAGTTCTCCTTGAAACCCAAGGGAAAGCACCGCATCAGCATGTGCCTCGGAACGGCTTGCTATGTGAAGGGCGCGGACAAGGTCTTGGAGGCGATCGAGAAGGAGATCGGCATTAAGTGCGGCGAATGCACGGAAGACGGGCTGTTCTCCATCGACAGTTGCCGTTGCGTCGGCGCGTGCGGGCTTGCCCCCGTCATGATGGTGGGCGAAGAAGTCTACGGACGGCTCACCCCCGACAGCGTGAAGACGATCCTCGAAGGATACAAAAAGGAGGAAGCGTAAAATGACGATCCGGGAATTAGACGCCATCCGCAGCAAGAAACATGAACTCATCGAAGTCCGCCGCACCGAAAGAGACCAGAGCGAACATGTCCGCAAGATCATCAAGGAACAGGGAGACAAGCCCGCCGAGATCACGGGTTACCGCAAGCAAGTGCTCGTATGCGGCGGCACGGGTTGCACCTCTTCCCATTCCGCAAAGGTCATCGCCCAGCTCGAAGAATCGTTCAAAGAACTCGGCATTGACGACGTGCTCATCGTAAAGACGGGTTGCTTCGGGCTCTGCGCTTTGGGACCCATCATGATCGTCTACCCCGAGGGCGCGTTCTATTCGCAGATGACCCCCGAGCACGCAAAGACGGTCGCCGAGAAGCACCTTATCAAGGGCGGACAGATCGTAAAAGAGCTCCTCTATAAGGGCACCGTCCACGAAGACGGCTCCATCATCCCCTTTGCGGAGACCCCTTTCTATAAAAAACAAATGCGTATCGCGCTCCGCAACTGCGGCGTGATCGCGGCGGAGGACATCGAAGAAGCGATCGCCGCGGGCGACTATCAAGCCATCGAAAAAGTCCTTACGACCATGACCCCCGACGACGTCATCAAAGAAGTGCTCGACTCGGGGCTCCGCGGCAGAGGCGGCGCGGGCTTCCCCACGGGCAGAAAGTGGATGTTCGCGAAGGCCTCCGAGGGCGACGTCAAATATGTATGCTGTAACGCCGACGAGGGCGACCCCGGCGCGTTCATGGACCGCTCCGTTCTGGAGGGCGACCCCCACTGCGTGCTCGAAGCCATGACCATCGCGGGCTATGCGATCGGCGCGCATCAGGGCTATATCTACGTCCGCGCGGAATATCCCGTCGCCGTCGAACGCCTCA
>CANRCY010000182.1 GCA_947629225.1 uncultured Clostridia bacterium
GCAACAAGATTTTCAAGCAGTTGGTTGTAGCTCGTGACGATCTCCGCCGCCGTCGCGCCTGCGTCCAGCGTGGGAACGTTTGCGATCGGCGTAAGGACCGCGTCCGCGCCCGTGGGACCGACTTCCCCTTGGGGACCTGTGGGACCAACTTCGCCCTGAGGTCCCGTGGGACCGACTTCCCCTTGAGAACCCGTGGGACCAACTTCGCCCTGAGGACCCGTTGCCCCTGTTGCACCCGTGGGACCGGTGGGACCGACTTCCCCTTGAGGACCTGTGGGACCGATTTCGCCCTGAGGACCCGTTGCCCCTGTTGCGCCTGTGGGACCAACTTCGCCCTGAGGACCCGTGGGACCGATTTCACCCTGAGGTCCCGTGGGACCGGTGGGACCCGTAGGACCCGTAGGACCGGTGATCCCCGTGCCCGTTCCCGTGGGCACATACTGCCGCACGGAGAACGAAGGGACATAGAAAGAACTCCCGCAGGGGTTGCAGCCTCCGTTACAGCCGCAACCGCAGTTGCACTGCATCAGCACAAGGAGACGTTCTTTGATCGACATGATTTTTCCTCCTTTGTCGCTTTGCTCTTCGGGAGCAAAACGTTCTGTTATCATCATATCCTGTGAAAGGAAAAGAGGTGACAGATGAAAATTTCTCTCTGCATGATCGTAAAGGACGAAGAAGAGGTGCTCGAACGGTGTCTGAAAAGCGTTGCACCGCTCGTGGACGAGATCGCGATCGCAGACACGGGCTCTGCCGACGATACGCGCGGGATTGCCCGCCGATATACGCAAAACGTATATGAATTTGCATGGACGGACGACTTTGCGGCGGCGCGGAATTACGTCTTTTCCAAGGCGGAGGGAGACTATCTGATGTGGCTGGACGCGGACGACGTGATCCCGCCCGAGAGCGCCGCCCTCTTCCCCTCTCTTCGGGAGACGCTCGAAAAGGAGACCCCCGACATGGTGACTTGCCCGTACGACGTCGGCTTCGACCGCGCGGGAAAAGCCTCTTGCACCTTTTACCGCGAGCGGTTTTTCAGGCGGGAAGCGAATTTCCTTTGGGTGGGGCGCATTCACGAATGCATTCCGCCGCGGGGGAAAATTCTGCGGCACGCGTTCCGCGTTTCTCACCTCGGAAGCCAAAAGGTACGCGGCGCGAGAAACCTGCACATCTTCCAGAAATGGGCACGGGAAGAACCCCTCGGCGGGCGCGAACTCTGCTACTACGGCAAGGAACTATTTTACAACGGGCTGTATTTAGAAGGGATCGCGGTGCTCGAAGAGATGCTCCGCGGCGACGGCTGGTATGTGAACAAAATCGAAGCGTGCAAGACGCTTTCGGAATGCTACAAGGCACGAGGAGACCGCGAAAGAGCCTACCTCTCCCTTTTACGCAGTTTCCGTTACGGCGAACCGCGGGCGGCGGTGTGCTGTATGCTCGGGAAGCTGTTTCAAGAGGAAAAACGTTGGCGGGACGCGGTCGTGTGGTATGAGGGTGCGCTCCTCTGCCGCGACCACTCCGAGGAGGGAGATTTCGAGGAGCCCGCCTGCCGCTCCGTGACTCCCTGTCTGGAACTCGTTTGCTGTTTTTACGCCCTCAACGACATGGAACGGGCAAAATTTTTCCACAAAAAAACAGAGGAGCTCGCGCCCGATCACCCCTCCGTTCTCTATAACAAACAATTTTTCGAAGAGCGGTAATGCCCTCATGTGCGGGAGAGCATGAGCGGAAGCGCCTCCCCGAAAGAGGTCGCCGCCGCGCCTTGATATTCCGCGGGAATGCCGCGCGGGGCAAAGAGCACAAAGTCCGCTCCCATGACTTCGGCGCACTTTTTATCCGATGTGAGGCTGTCGCCGAGGTAGACGGCGCGCGCGGGGGCGTACCCTTCGATATGCGCCGTGACGTAGCCCGCAAACGCCGCGGACGGCTTGTCCGCCCCTATCTCCTCGGAGATGAACACGCCGTCGAAATAGGGCGCAAACCCCGCGAGTTCGATGTGGCGGCGTTGGATTTTTTTGCCCCCGTTGGTGCAAATGTAGACCCGTCCCGCGGTTTTGAGCGTTTCGAGAAAGGAATGCACCCCTTCGAAGGGGAAACAGCACTCCTCCATTTCGGAGAAATATGCGGCGGAGACGGCGGCGGGATCGGCAGGAAGCGCGAACTCCGCAAAGAGGCGGGCAAACCGCCGCACTTTTAATTCTTCCCGCCCGATCTCTCCCCGCTCGAGCGCCTTCCAGAGCGTGTCGTTGATCTCGTGATAGCGCGCAAGGAGGGTCTCGTCCTGTGCGATGCCGAAAGAGGCGAGCGTTTTGAAGAGCGCCGCCCGCTCCGCCTTGGGGAAATCGAGCAGGGTATCGTCCATATCGAGCAAAAAAATGTCTTTCATAAGCGTTTGGATACCCCTCTCCCTACCCTCCCCCCGCTTGACGCGAGGGGAGGCATCGTTCCGCTTGGCAGGACGTGATCGGGGGATTGCCCACCCCATGAATCCCCCTCTGTGGGAATGGGTCTTACTTGCCCCCTCCGTGGGAGGGGGGTAGGGGGTGGGGCGGAATATTGTCATTTCGAGTGAAGCGAAGCGGAATCGAGAAATCTCAACATTATTAAAAATCAGGGAAAGATTTCTCCACTCCGTTCGCTACGCTCACTTCGGTCGAAATGACATTTTTATTTATATTTCTCTTCCGCGAGCAAAACCACGCTTTTGCGCTGCGGGACCCAATTTGGCAATTACTTTTGCCTTCTTGTTCGCCGAAACGAACGAGAGGATAAGCGAGTTAAAACGACCACGCACGTTTCCTCGAACGATTCTTTTCGAAGTGACACCCCCTCACCGCCTTTGGCGGAGCTCCCCCTCAAGGGGGAGCCGAGGGGCGTGGACCGAGCAAAGAATCGTGCGAAACCTTAAAATTTCTGCGCGTTGGAAAATCACACTTTTCCATAAGCGCCCACAATTTGCTGCATACCTGCGGCTTAGTGTCCGCCGAAACGAATGAGAGGATAAGCGAGTTAAAACGACCACGCACGTTTCCTCGAACGATTCTTTTCGAAGTGACACCCCCTCACCGCCT
>CANRCY010000183.1 GCA_947629225.1 uncultured Clostridia bacterium
TCCCGGCTTTGCGCCCACGTGTCGTTGGTCACGCTCACCTCCAGCGCGGGCATGGCGCCCCCGCCGCTGCCGCCGCACGCACCCCGAGGGCGACCTCGTTTTCGTCGAGAGAGTGGTCTTCGAGCGATACGACGAGCGTCCCCTTTCGCACGGCGCGGCGCACCCGCTTGATCTCCCGTTTCAAATAGGAGAGTCCACCGCCGATGAGTTGGGAGTAGCATACCGTCAGGCGGATTTCCTTCGCGCCCTGCCCGACTGCCCGTTTTGCCTCGCTCTTTTTGATGGAGATCAGGCTCTCCCCCGTTCCGCCGACGAGGCAACAGATCGCGGTCTGGCTCTTTGCGAGCAGTTTTTTTGCGGCGGAAACATGGACGGGAGAGACGAGGACCGCCGCGGCGTGCAGTTTTACGGCGCACTCGCATGCATTTTTGAGCGCGCTTCGATCGGTTTCCCTGCGCGACGCGTCAATGATCAGTTTTTTTAAGGTAAAGGAGATCTCCGTCTCGCGGCGGGCGCGTTTGAATTCCCCGAATTCGGCGGCTTCCGCGGCTGAGATCAAAACATCATCTGCCATAGAGAGGATTTTTTCCATAAATATCCAAATTATGCAAAAAACACGCCCTTTGTGACACGAAAAACATGATAAAGTGTTGTCATGACGTTACTCTCCGTTCAGACGACGGGGCTTGCATGGACGATCGCCCTCTTCCTTCTTGTCCTCGTCTGCGTGCACGCGGCAAAACTGATCGTATCGCGCTTCTTTTTCAAGAAACAGCCGCCCCCGCCCGCGGAAAAGGAGGCGGAACCCGTCTACTATCTCGTCGAGCGCAAGAAAAAGCGTCCGAAAAAGCAATATACCGAGCCGAAAGAGATCACATTCAAATAAATCCTTTCCTATTACCGAAAGGGGGAACGCCGCACGGCGTTCCCCCTTTCGGTCACCCTTATTCTTCATATTTCGTAATGTTCTTCCCACTGTCCCAAAGGCGTTCGAGATAGTAGAAGAGACGGCTCTCCTCATTGAAGATATGCACGACGACGTCGCCGTAATCGAGCACCCCCCAACGCCCTTCGCGGAGCCCCTCCGTGCGCACGGGATAGAGCTCGAACTTCTTTTTCAGCTCTTCCTCGACGTTGTCGCCGAGAGCGCGGACCTGCGTTGTGCTCTTGCCGCTCGCGATCACGAAGTAGGAGCAGACGACCGTCTGATCGCTCACGTCGAGGATGACGATGTCCTCTCCCTTCTTTGCGGAAAGCGCCTTGCAACATTCGAGCGCCAGATCTTTACTTTCCATACAAAAACCTCCCATCTTGTTATTATGTCACACATAGTACTGCCATTTTGTGGATTTATGTTTGGCAGAGTACTATGCAAACATCACTTTTTTGCATTCTCGCGTGCGGAATAGAACGCTTCCGCACGCAAAGTAAGGGGATAAACGGGCTTTCCCGTCGAAAGAAGATATTCGACCTGCTCTTTGAGCGAACGGGCAAGGCACGCGTCAAGGTCGCGCCAAAACAGCTCTCTCAGCGCCTCTACGCCGCGGAACGTTCTCCCCTCTTCGAGCAGATCGGCAAGGTAGAGCAGTTTTTCGAGCGTTCCCATGTTCTCGCGCCCGCTCGTATGGTAGGAGATCGCTTGCAGGATTTCCCCGTCCGTAATGCCGAAAACGTGCTCCGCAAGGTAGGCTCCCGTGTATTGGTGCAGGACGGGCTCGGGAACGTCTGTCGGGGGAGTAAAGCCCGCGAGAAGAGGGCTCGAAAGCGGCACATACTTCCCGCAGTCGTGGAGCATGGCGGCAAGAAGGGCTTTTACGAAGGAAACGCCGAGGCTCTTTGCCCGCTCCGTCGCAAGCAGGGCGACGCGGTAGCTGTGTTCCCGCCGCTCGGGCTTTTCCAATTCGAGAGCGCGCGCCGCTTCGTAGCGGTAGAGTCCTTTTGTTCGAATATAAGAAACGACCGCGGGGTCGAGTGCGGGCGGCTCTTTCCCGAAGGCGAACGCGACCCGTGCCGCCGTGGAAGAGACCTCTCCCCCGCAAAAGGAAAGCTCGCGAAAATCACAGCCGAAGCGGTCGCGGAACTTGCCGTGCAAGCGCTCCGTCCCCTCTTTTCCCCTTCCGCAAGCGACGAGAACGGCGTTTTTCAGGATGTCCTCGGGCTCTCGCCAGGAAAAGAAATTTTCGAGCATATCCGCGCCGACAAGGAAGAAAAGTTCGGCTTCGGGGAATTTATCTCGGAAGAGGCGGCAGGTGAGATAGGAATAGCTCGTGCCGCCCGCCCTCAGCTCGCAATCGCTCACCTCTGCTTTTTTCAGCCCCGAAAAGGCGATGCGGCACATTTCGAGGCGGTCTTCTTCCCCCGCAAACGCGCCTTCCGATTTGTGCGGAGCGCGGTATGAGGGGATAACGAAGAGGCGGTCGAGGGCAAGCTCCTCTATCGCCGCCCGCGCAAGGCGGACATGTTCCGTATGGACGGGATCGAACGAACCGCCGAAAAGCGCAATTCTCATGCCCACATCATAACATATTTTTTCCCGCTTTGCAAGACTAAAATCGAAAAACCGCGTCAAAAATCATTCTATGAAACAAATCCGTTTTGCCATGGTCGCCGACCTGCTCTTTTATTCCGCCTGCGCGTTTTTTCTTTCGCTCGGGATTCTCCGTTTTTACAGAGTTCCGCTTCCGCTTTCCCTGCTCTGCGCGGTTTTGATCGCCCTTGCGGCGGGCGGATTTGTCTTTCTGCTCCTTTACAGAAGCCGCCGCAAACGGTATCTCAACAAGAAGGAGCGGGAATCGCGCGAGGCGCTCTTGCTTCATCTTGCGCTCGAAAAGCCCGACAACGTCCTGCGGCAACTGCTTGCGGCGTATCTTGCCGACAAAAAAGAAGCCCGTCTCCGAGAGGACGCGCTTCTCGTGGACGGCGTACAGACCGTCCCTCTCTTTACAATGGAACCCGTGGGCGCGGACGAGATCGTCCTTCTCCTCAGAAAATTCGGAAAAGAGCCGTTTACCGTCCTCTGCAACGCGCTCACGCCCGAGGCGGAAAAACTGCTCGCCTCCTTCGGAGTC
>CANRCY010000184.1 GCA_947629225.1 uncultured Clostridia bacterium
CCGACGTGAGGTAGAGGTCTCCCTGCGCCTGCTTGCCGAACTGCGCCGCGCCTTCCAGCGAAAGTTTCTGCGCCTTGCTCTCGCCGCCCTGCGTGACGTTCATGTTCACACTCCCCGTAAACGTAAGGCCCGTAAGGTCCGTTTCGGCAAGCGCGGCAAAGAGGGAGCCTTTGAGCGTTTCGTCGCTGATGACGGTGCCCGGTTTGACCGTTCCCCCGCCGTTGTTGGTATTTCCGTTATTCGTCCCGCCGTTGCCGCTGTTGACGTCCTCTTTCGGCTTGCAGGCGGCTGCGCCGAAGAGCGTTCCGAACGCGAACAGTCCGGTCAGGGCGAGGGATAAGAATTTCTTGTTCATCATGTTCCTCCGTTTGCAGTTTGCGGAAGAATAAAAAGATTATGCGCGAAAAAGAAAGATCCCCGCCCGTTCGGTGCGGAGATCTTCTCTGTTTGCCCATATTTATAAGCTCTTTTTGCGATAGATGATGACCCGTTGCCCGCTTTTTACGGGGAATTCGATGTCGGGGTTGCTCGCGGACACTTCCTCGGGCGGTTTTTTAAGGCTCTTGGCGAGCTCCCAAAGACCGTCGCCCGCACGGGGGATATACACGCTGACCGCGCAGTCCGGCAAGACGAGCGGCTCCTTTTCCTTGATCTCGACGACGGGGTGCGCGGCGTGTTTCTTCTTGGGGACGAGCACGATCTTCAAGGTCGCCTCCGCGTCCACCTCCCCTTCCTGCCGTTGCCGCGCGGACATCCCGCAGGCGAGCACGCTCACCGCGCACTCCCCTTCCGCCTGCACGGGCACGGAGAAGGGCAGGCTCAGTTCTACGCCGCGGTGGGTGCCGTCCGAACCGAGCACGAGAAGGGTCGCCATGGCGACGCCTTCCAGTTTGTTCTCCTCTCCCGCGACGAGGTTCGCCTCCGCGCGCTGTAACGCGACCGCCTGAAAGACGTCGGAAAAGTCTACGGACGAAGAGAGCGCCGCCTTGCCGGAAACGCGCTCGGTGAGCTTTACCGCCTCGCCCACGCCCAAACTCTCCACATCGCCGCAGACGACTTCCACCGCATTGGTCGTGGAAAAAGCGTCGGCGATGCCGTCGATCTGCACCTCTTCGTACACGCATCCCTCGGCGCTGAGCGTGATCTCCGCGGAGATCTTGCACTTGCCCTGTTCTTCGTCGGTATCGGCATGGAGGACCGCCTCGGTGACGCATACCTGCGCGTCTGCGTTTCTGCCCGCCTCCGCCGCGTCGCAGGGGATCTCTACGCGGAAAGGAACGAGCCGCTCGAAGGAAACGAGGGCGTTTTCCCCTTTGAGGGCGAGCACGCCGAGGTTGATCTCCCCCTCCGCGACGAGCGCACCCGTCTCGCAGTGGACGTCCGAAAGATTGACCGTTTCGGCGTGCAGAAGAATGTCGCCGATAAAGTCAGTCTCGAATTCGTCGTCCGCTTCCGCGGCGCCGCCGCACAGGTGCGCCGTGAACAGCGGAAAGCTCTCCCGTTTTAAGACGAGGTCGCCGTCCGTCACATATTCGAAGGTACGGTCGCCGTAGAGGGAGACGTCCGCGCCGAGCAAGGCAGTGAGATAGACGCTTGCGCCCTCCCGCCGCACGGAAAGATTCTCCGTTTGCAGTTTTACTCGCGCGGTGTAGGCGGGCGCGCACTGCGGACAGCTCGCCTTCGCCGAAAATTCCACTCCCTTTTCCGCGCGGCAAACCTTTTTCTCCCCGTTTTCGTAGACGATGGAAAAGCGCACCCTTCCTGTATAGCGCACTTCGCCGTTTTCCGCTTCCGCGCTGAGCAGCGTGGCGCCCGCGTGCGCGGAGAGAACGCTCTCCACATCCCCGAATCTGCACTCCACCGCTGTCTGCGCGCTCACGTCTTTGATCTTGCCATAGCCTTGAAAGGTCTCCGTCTGCGTGTTGATCATGATTTTACACTCCCCGATTTTGGTTTCCCTCTATGTTATGCGGGAGCGCTAGCGCTTATGACGAAAGTTTTCGATGGGAGCGGCTTTGGTATAAATTTTTGCGGACGTGTCAACAATTTCGGTATGATAAAGCGCCATAACGACATTCAAGCGATCAAAAAGACCATTGCGGATTACTTCCGCACGCAGGTAGACGTTACCGTAAATCTCGGCAGGAACAAAGTATTAAGGTATTGCGGCGAGCTCTCCGGGGTCTATCCCGCGCTCTTCACCGTAAGCCCGAACGACAAAAACTTTTTGGGAAAAACTTCCTATTCCTATGCGGAAGTCCTCTGCGGTAGCGTGAAAGTAAAACCCGCAAAATAATTTCCCTTGCCGCACGGCGCGCGCCCGTTTTGCGCAAAAAACACTTGCTATCCGCAAAAAATTGTGCTACAATCATGCGCGGATTTTCATAAGATAAAGGTGCTCCATGCTCGCGGCAATACTTATCTGC
Organism: uncultured Clostridia bacterium; assembly: GCA_947629225.1. GTDB lineage: Bacteria > Bacillota > Clostridia > Christensenellales > Borkfalkiaceae > Gallimonas. Next base: position 2,427 of record CANRCY010000184.1, read on the forward strand.
GCCGTTTGCTGTCTCTTGATGATCGCAAGCGTGCTGTTCTTCCCGAAGATCAAGATCGGGAAAATTACCCTGTCTACCTACTGGATCGTCACCTTGCTCGGCGCCGCCGTGATGCTCCTCTCCGGACAGGCGGACATCGTGGAAACGGGCAAGGCGATCGTGGCGGACACGGCGATCAACCCCTTAAAAATTTTGGTGCTCTTTCTCTCCATGACGGTGCTCTCCGTCTTTTTGGACGAGTTGGGGCTCTTTCGTTATCTTGCGAGCGCCGCGCTCAAACGGGCGAACGGGGGGCAAAAGCGGCTGTTCCTGATCTTGTACCTTCTGGTTTCCGTGCTCACGGTGTTCACCTCAAACGACATCATCATCCTCTCCTTCACGCCGTTCATCTGCTACTTTGCAAAGAACGCCAAGATCGACCCCATGCCCTATCTCGCCGCGGAATTTGTCGCCGCCAACACATGGAGCATGGCGCTCATCATCGGCAATCCCACGAATATCTATTTGGCGACCGCCTACGGAGCGGATTTTCTCTCCTATCTGAAACTCAGCCTTGTGCCCACGGTGTTTGCGGGCGTCGTCGCCTTTCTCGCGCTCTATCTGCTCTTCCGCAAAAAACTTTCCGCGCCCCTTTCGGGG
>CANRCY010000185.1 GCA_947629225.1 uncultured Clostridia bacterium
GTCGGGCGTGAAGGTGATCTCCGCGTTATCCCACTTGCCGCTCTCGCTGCCTTCCGCTTGATTGTCTTGGTTGTTGAAGTAATCGAATACGAGCGAACCCGACATGGTGAACTTTTGATCCTTCGTCCAACGATAGTAGGTGATGGTCTCTTCTTTTGTCCCACCTTCGCCGTCGCTTACGTCGTACTTGATCTCATAGGTCTGCGCATCCTTATACTCATAAGGAATCTTCGTTTCCCTCTTGTATTCGCCCGTCTCTTGGTCTACGGTATAGTAAACAACGGTATCGCCTTCATAGAACCAGTAAGCGGCGGCTTGACCGTTGATACGGAGAATTTCGCCGAACTCGACCGCTGTGAAGTCGGGCGCATAGTAGGTGACGTACTTGCTCGTATCCTTGTTGACGACGGAGAACGTCCAATTGCTCTGCTGGAACTTGATGACAAAGACTTCCAAATTGTCGTCCTCGAATACGATGTATTGATCGTCGAGGTAGAGATAATCGCCGTCGGTGCGGAAGCCCTCCTTGTCGACAAGGAAGCCCGCGCCGAAGCCGTCAAGATAGAACACCGTGTTGTCATCCGCAAGGTAAGAGCCCGCCGTATTCTCATCCTGCAACATGCAGTAAGGGGTCCGCTGCTGGTAAACGCCAAGCTGCACGGTATAGGAGCGATGTCCAAGCGTGCTGTCGTTAAAGACCGCATTCACAAGGTATCTGCCCTCTTCTGCGAGTGCAGCGTAGTTCCCCGTGCCGACCTGAGCGCCCGTATTGTAGTCGTAGATCTTGACTTCCTTGCCGTCGAATGCGATGTAGAACACATTTTGACCGAACGGCGTGTTGTACGAGGAGTCGACCATGAGCCAGCCATTCGCCTGCAATTCCATGGTGACAGCCGACAAATTCTTCTGGGCGTCGTAGGTGAAGTATATGCTCGGGACAACGTCGCCCTGCTGGTTGGAGTTGTTCGGGTCGTAGATGATGAGGAAGTTGTTGCCGTCTTCGCCCGTCTCGTAGTAGTACAAGCCCTCGATGACGTTGCCGAAGTTGTCGGTATAGACCGCGCGCGAACCGTAGCCGTCAAGTTGGAGATGACCGCCGTTCGTCACTGTATAATCGCCCTCGGACCATTCCTCGCACTCCATGTTGTAGCCCGCTTCGAGCATCGAGTTGATCACGAAGTTGAAGCTCATCGTTGCGGAGTTGAAGGAATAAAGCGCTTCGCTCACCCCTCCGATTGTGATCCAAGAGACAAAGCTGTAATCGCCGTCAATGCCGTTCTTATGCTCTTGCGCATTTTCCTTTGCTTGATAGTAGACCGCATTGCCATTCCCGTCGAGGCGAAGGCTTGCATAGTCCTCGGAGAGCGCATTCTCAACGGAGACGTTGGTGAGCGCTTTCGTCAAGAACATCGGCGCATCCTGCAAGAACTCAAAGCGAACATTATCATCTTCGCCGTGCGTTGCGACATACCTATTGGCAAGCGTAAGATCGGCATTTTGATATTGGAAGAGATAGTACTTCGTCACGCCGAATTCTTCGGGATCTTGACCGTTCGTCTTATACTCGGTGACGCCGCCTTCCAAATAACCGGTATCGGTGATATAGAACGAGCCCTTGCCGTCCATGCCGTAGTTTTCCGCCCCATTGAACGCGCCGATGATAAGTTTTGCTTTCCCATCCTCTTGGGTGAAGGTCAAGTGATCTTTCTGCTCGACTTTATTCCCCTTTTCATCCGTTGTCTCTATTGTGCCGTAGGTGTAGAAGATGTTGCCGTACGGGGATTGATCGGACGTGTGGAAGTCAAATTCTTTATCCTTGTAAGGCAGCGAATCTTTGAGATCTTCCTTCAATTTTTCATCGACTTTGCCGTCGTCGCCTTCGACCGTTCCCTTGAACTCGCCGACTGCCTTGAACTTCGAGAACGGATCGGTCATGGACTGCGTGTTGTCCTCAACATAGCCATTGTAGAGCAGGATGGGCTTTTCGGTCGCGTCCGCGCCCGATGCAATGCTCATATCATAATAAAGGTAAGCCTGCTTCGCACCGCTGGGGATCTCTACGCTTGTGTTTTCTTCGTCCTTGAACTCTTTCTCATCGACGACGAGCACATACGCGGTAAAGATATTTTGACCGCTCTGATCCATCGCGATCATGCGATACGAGGTGAACGCGGTGATTTTCTCAAAGGTATTTTTGCCCTCTTCCGCGCCGCGTGTCAAGGCGAACGCATATGTGGTCAAGCCGGTGCCGGACGGGTCGGCAATGGTGACGTGAGCGACCGTGCCGCGGATGGTATCCTCGACGTAGTACTCGCAAGCGGTCGCAGTGCCGCCCTTCGGCGTGTAGTAGCTTGCTTCCATGCCGTTGTAGCCGTCAAGATAGAGCTTCGCGCCGTCTTTATCCGTATATTCGCCTGCATGGTCTTGGTTCTTGATGATACCGATGCTGCCGTAGCCGCCGTAGACCAAGAACTCGGATTCATCCTCGCCTGCGAAGTGCATGGTGATCGGGAAGTTTTCCAGATCGGTATCGGGCTTTTCATATGTGCCCGTCGTTCTCGAACCGGTGATGCGGTGTTGACGGATGACCGTGCCCGCGCCGTCGAGGGTATAGATATAATCGTAGCCGTACATCATTTCGGAGACGGTACGCTGATAGATGGTGTAAGTGCCCGCCTCGATGCCGATGTAGAGGAATACGTCTACATCGCCATTCTTGCTCAGAAGAATGTTGCTTTCTCTGCCGCCGACGGAGAGCGTGTAGCAGCCCGCCTGCGCGTTGTACGCGATCGTACCCGTCGCACCCGACGAAAGAGTCACGCCGTAGTAGCCGTCGATCGTGAGCGTTTCGCTCCCGTCTGCCTTATCATTATAATAGCCGCTGTAAAGCTTATAGGTCGTCTCGCGTGCTTCGGAATAGAATGCGAAGCGTTCGCCGAGGATCTTCGCCTTCAATTCATGAGGGAAGGTCGCGATGGACGTTGCGCGGTCGTAAGATCCTTCGATGGAATAATTGCCGCGCATGAGAATGACCTTTTCGGGCGTGAGGCGCGGGAAGTAGAT
>CANRCY010000186.1 GCA_947629225.1 uncultured Clostridia bacterium
CCATCTGCGCGCTCGGGCAGTTCCGCAGCTATAACAAGCTCGAAGGGGGCAAGTCCCGCCTCATGCTCACCGTTTTCGTGCGGGAGCTCGTCGAAAACGTTCCCTCGCGCAACCCCAACAGCATCGTGCTCTCGGGCTATATCTGCAAACCGCCAATTTACAGAACGACCCCCTTCAACCGCGAGATCGCCGATCTGCTCATCGCCGTCAATCGCGCGTACAACAAGTCGGATTATATCCCCTGTATCGCGTGGGGCAGAAACGCCCGTTTCGTGCAAAACCTCAAAGTGGGCGACAGAGTGGCGCTCTCGGGCAGGATCCAGAGCAGGGAATACCAGAAAAAACTCTCCGAAACGGAAGTCGTCACCATGACCGCATACGAGGTCTCCATCTCCAAACTTGCCGCCTTCGACGCGGGGGAGACCTTCGATTTAGACGGCGAGTTCGACCTTTACGCCGCTCCCTCTTCGGGCAACTACTGAGCGCCGCCCAAAGCGGAACGCGGGGGATTTGTCATAGAAACCATTGACAAACCTGTCCGCGTTTGCTACAATAAAACCGATGAAAAAGCGCAGCAAACACGAGAAGATCGAGGGGATCCAACGCGCGCTCGAAGCGCACCGCCGTTTCGACGTCGACTATATCCCCTTTCTGGGGACATGGCAGGAGCCCGACGGCAACTATCCCTACCGCCAGAAGGGGTGGGACAGTTTTTGGACGGCGGTCGGGAGGGTTTTCCTCTTCCTCTTCGGACGCCCGTTCACCTTTTTGTGTTTCGGCGCGAAGGTCGTCGGCAAACAAAATCTGCGCGCGATCGGCAAAAGCGGAGCCGTCTGCATTTGCAACCACTTCAACTATGTCGATACCCTCTTCGTGCGGCAGGCGGTGGGCTACTTCCGCTCCTACCACACGATGGACGCCCGCAACAACAAGCGCGGGTTCGGGGGGTGGATCCTCCGCCACGGCGCAATGCTCCCCTTCAGTTCCGACCACGCCGCCGCGCGCCGCCTCAACGACGAGATCGGGCGGCTGCTTGCCTCGGGAAAAATTTTGAATTTCTATGCGGAGCAAGCGCTCTGGACGAACTACCAAAAGCCCCGCCCCATGAAGAGCGGCGCATTCCACTATGCCGTCAAACACGCCGTGCCCGTTCTGCCCGTCTTTTGCACCTTCCGTAAAAACAAACGGGGGCATATCCGCAAAGTGCGAATCCACATTCTTCCCGCCGTCTATCCCGACGAAAACTTGCCCCGCAAGGATCGGATCGGGCAGATGAAGGAAGAGGCGGAGCGGGAATGGAAGGAATGCTATGAACAAGCGTACGGCATTCCCCTTACATATCTCGGCAGAACCGAACAATAAAAAAACGCGCCGCTGGCGCGTTTTTTGATGTTGTTTTTAATTTTTGTTTTGTCTTTTTTGCTCTTCGCCGCGGCTCTCTTTCGCGCGTTCGGCGACGTTTTGATCGCCGTAGCGGATGCGTTCGGTCTGCTTCCAAGCGGGGGCTCTGTTCTTGCGCGTATAGTGGCGGCTCTTGATATAGAGCGGAATATATTCGAGCAGATAGAAGGGGTTAAAGAGCAGCATGCCGAGTTTTTCGCCGCGCGAGAGCACGCGGAAGATCTCGGGGTCGGAGGAGAGCGCCAGAACGCCGAACAGAAAGAGCAAAACGTACATGACGCAGAAGGGCATGAACACGAGCAGCCAGCTCGCGAAGAACCAATTCTCGTCCCCGTTTACGGCATAGTAAGAGGCGAGGGCAACCCCCGAGAATATGGTGACGAAGGTCGTCAGCGCAAAGATGACGAGCGGCGTCACGCCGAAAAAGTACTCCCGTTCGCCGTTTGTCAGCCTGCCGCGCTCCCTTGCCTGCCGCTTGATCTCGTCCTTATATTTTTTGTCGCACTGCGAATATCCCGTGAGCCACCGCACGCGGCGCTCACAATTCTCTCTGTGCCCGAGCGCCTCTTCGGTATAGATCACGGCATAGGGGTAGAACATGGAGCGGAACCCGCGCAGCAGGCTGTCGAGTTTGAGCTCGTAATCTTCGGTGAGGGTGCGGTAGGGCCACCCGCCGATCTCTTCCGCGACCCGCCGCCTGATCATCATTCCCTGCCCGCAGAGGTTGAGGGGAACGTCTTTTTGCATACGGTATAAATTTCCGAGGTCGTCGATGATCGGCCATGTCAGGGTGGAGCAGTTGGAAAAGAGGGAACGGTCCTTCTTTTCTCCCAAATAATTTTTGGCGAATTTGCGGGTGATGTAGATGTCGTAATCGTGTTCGAGGGCGTTGTTGAGCTCCGAGACGTAATCGGGCGCGAGCACCGCGTCTGCGTCGACGATGACGAACGCCTCGTAAGAGGCGAGCTCTTCCCGTGAGAGCGCCTTAAAGTAGCCGTCGAGCGCGTCCCCCTTGCAGTGCTGATCGGAGACGACGAACACCCTTGCGCCGCACGCCCGCGCCATGGCGACCGTCGGGTCGTCGGGGTCTTTCACGATGACGTTCACGTCGAAAAATTCCCTGTCGTAGGTCTGTTTTTCGAGGGAGGCGAAGAGGTCGCCGATGATGTCGCTCTCGCCGCGGGCGGGCACGATCACCGAGATCTTCCGCTTTTCCCGCGCGCTCTTATAGGGCGGCTTTTTGAACCCGAAGCGGAAGCCGAAGATCTTGGGCAGGTATAAAAGTACGGCGAACAGAGAGAGTGTGCCGTAAACGATCAAAATGTTGCGAACAAGTTCACTCATGCCGCCGCTCCTTGTCTGTTATTATATTGAAATTACTCTCTTTTGTCAACCCTTATCCGATCATTCGGCAAAAAAGGAGAAAATAATCATCCACCCGCGGAGCGGGTGGTATTTCATTTTCGGGCATAGCCCTAATCATTACAGGCGGCGCACAAGTGCGCATAGTATTGACCTGCCAGTCGTTGCATGTTTGTTACTTGCTACCCGTGAACGGGTCTTTGTCCTTGCCCACCCCTTTGAGGGGTGGGTGGCACGAACGAAGTGAGTGACGGAAGGGGTGTCCCTTGTCGCCCCTGCAGGGGAGATGTCACGA
>CANRCY010000187.1 GCA_947629225.1 uncultured Clostridia bacterium
CTGCGCCTCTTTTTCGGGCGCGGGAGAGGGCGCGGGTTCGGGTTCGGGCGCGGCGCTTGCCGCCGCCTTTTCCGCCTCTTCGCGAAGGCGTTGCTCCTCTTTCAGGCGCGCCTCCTCGGCAAGACGTTCCTCTTCCCGCCGTTTTGCTTCCTCTTCGGCGCGCTTGGCGTTTGCCGCCGCCTCCAGCTCGGAGAGCTTTTTGAGAATGTCCGAAAGACGGCGTTCTCCCGCCGAGACCGACTTTTGCAGAGCGCCGATCTTCTTGTCCTCTAACAGAGAGCTCAATTTTTCAATGTTGTCGTATGCCATACGGTTTCCGCTATTTCCTTATTCCTGTTCGGTTTTATTATCGTTTAGGATTGCCGCGGCGAGATTTTCGTCCCGCACCACAGCCAGCTTGCATGCCGCTTTGCCCGTCATCTCCTCTAACCCCGAGACGAATACCAGGGGGCAGCCGAAGCGTTTTTGCAACTTCCCGATCTCTTTGCGGTTGTTCTTGGCGACCGTCTCGTCGGCGACGAGCAGGAACGCGTCCCGCTTGACCGACGCCGCCGCCTGTACCCCGAGCGTCAGCTTGCCCGCCCGCCGCGCAAAGCCGAGGTAGCTTGCCGTTTTACTTCGCTCCATATTCTTCCTCGATCCGCGCATAGACCTCTTCGGGCACATCGCAGGAGAAATTTTTGTTGAGCAAACGGTATTTGCGCAACTTGGCGATGCATGCGGGGCTGTCGCAGATGTAAGCGCCTCTCCCCGGCAGTTTCCCCGAAAAGTCGAGCCCGATCTCCCCCGCCGCATTTTTTACGACGCGGAGCATTTCCCGTTTGGGCTTTTCCTCACGGCAGGCGATACAGGTGCGCATGGGAACTGCTTTCATTCCGCGGGATTCTCCTCATCCGTCTGCGGAATTTCTTCCGCGATCTCTTCCGTAGCTTCCTCTGCGGCTTCTTCGAGCGCAAGTTTTTGCGCCGCGCTCTCGCTCTTGACGTCGATCTTCCACCCCGTCAAACGGGCGGCGAGCCTTGCGTTCTGCCCGTCTCTGCCGATGGCGAGGGAGAGCTTATCGTCGGGAACGACCGCGACGGCGGACTTTTCCGTCATCTGCGTGACGGAGATGACGGACGCGGGCGAGAGAGATTTTGCGATGAATTCGAGCGGGTTTTCGCTCCAAAGGATGATGTCGATCTTCTCGCCGCCGAGTTCGGAGACGACGGCGTTCACGCGCGCGCCCTTGTTCCCGACGCAAGCCCCGACGGGGTCGATGCGGGGATCGGAGGTGTAGATCGCGATCTTCGTGCGGTGTCCCGCTTCGCGCGCGACCGATTTAATGGTGACGACGCCCTGTTTGATCTCGGGCACTTCTTCTTCGAACAGGCGTTTGACGAAGCCGGGAGCCGCGCGGGAGACGAGCACCTGCGCGTTCTTGCCGCCGCTCTTGACCCGCTTGACATAGACTTTGAGGCGGTCGCCCGTCTCGTACCGCTCGCCTGGGATTTGGTCCTGCGGGAGCATAAGCCCCTCGATCTGACCCTTGCCGAGCTCGATATAGACGTTCTTCATATCGACCTTGCGCACAAGCCCGCTCATGAGTTCTCCCTCTTTGTCGGAGAATTCGGAGAGAGTGTTGTCGCGCTCCGTCTCGTGGATTTTTTGCAGAATGACCTGCTTCGCCGTTTGGGCGGCAATGCGCGAAAAGTCTTTCGGCACGAATTCTTCGGAGAGAACGTCCCCGATCTTGGCGCTCTTTTTGATCTCGATGGCGTCCTTCAAAAGAATTTCGCCGTCGAGCGCCTCGTCGTTATCCACGACGATATGTTCGAGGAAAAAGCGGATCGTGCCTTTTTCGGAGTCGAACTCGATCCGAACCGTGCCCGTCTCCCCCTCGAACTGCTTTTTGTAGGCAGAGGAAAGAGCGCCGCGGAGCGCGTCGAAAAACACCTCTTCGCTGATCCCCTTTTCCCGTTCCAGATCGGCAAGCGCCGCAAAGAAATCCTTGTTTACCATGATATTTTCTCCTTTCGTTCACGAAAAATCTTGCTACGCAATCTTTTTCCGTGAGGAAATTTATTTTTTATGTTTAACCTTTATTATACTTCGATGAGAAGACACGCCTTGGCGATCTTGTCGAGCGGAAAGCGCAGCTCGCCCTTTTCCGTCTTGACCTTGGCGCAGCCCTCTTCCACGCCGAGCAACACACCCTCGTGATACTTTGCGCCTTCCAAAGGGGCATAGAGGTGGATTTCCACCTCTTCGCCGACGTGGCGAAGATAATCTTTCTCCGTTTTGAAGGGGCGGTCTAACCCCGCGGAGGAACAGCTCAGCGTATAGGGCGCGCCGTAAGTCGGGTCGAGTTCGTCCAGAGGACCGTCCGCCGCGCGGTGGAATTTTTCGCACAGGTCGAGGTCGACGCCGCCCGGCGCGTCGATGAACAGACAGAGGGCGTTCTGCCGCCAATCCCAACATGCGTCGATGATCTCTACGCCGACTTCTTCCGCCACGGGCGCGAGGAAGGAAACGATCTCGGCTACGGGTTTTGCCTTCATGCTTCTCCTTTATAAAGAATTGAGAGCGGAGACCCGCTCTCAATCACCTTTCCTTGATCAAGCGTCCTTAGTATACCATATCCGAAGCGGAATTGCAAGCGTTTTACGAGATTTTTTTCAGAATGAAGAGAGCGGATCGGGCAGACTGCCCTTTTCGCGCACGAGTTCCATGAAGATCTTTGCCGTGACGAACGCGTCGTCGAAGGCGCGGTGGTGGCGGAAGGTAAAGCCGTAATGGTCGGCAAGCGTGTTGAGCTTGTAGTTGCCGAGGATGAGCTGCCCCTGCGCGATCGTCAACGTATCGTACAGGCGGTGGGAGAACAGGTATCCGTTCTCTTCCCCGTAAAAGCGCACGAAGGCGCTGTCGAACGCGGCGTTGTGGGCGACCAGATCGCACCCGTCGCAGAATTTGTAAAAATCGGCGATGACGCTCCCGATCTCGGGCGCTCCGACGAGCATTTCGTCCGTGATCCCCGTCAGGTCCTTGATCTCACCGCTCAGCCGCACGGGACA
>CANRCY010000188.1 GCA_947629225.1 uncultured Clostridia bacterium
AGCATGACGGGACGGTGATAGAGCCGCTCCATGATCAAAGATAACCGATCTTCGCAAACGCGGACTCGAAGGTCATCTTCTCGTCCTGCGCGTCCTGCGCTTCCTTCGCCCAGATCTCGAAGTGATCGCCCATGCCGATGGTGACGATCTCCCGCTTGATGTTGGCATAGCCGCGGAGGGAGACGGGCAACACGACCCTGTACTGCTTGTCCACGTCGACGTTCTCTACCGTGCTGAGGAGCTTTCTCTTTGCGTTCAGCCCTTCGAGGGTATCGGGCAACATGGCGAGCTTCTTGCGGAGCCATTCCTGGAGCACTTCGGGCTCGTACACTTTGATGCAGCCCTGCGGACCCGCGACCATCGAAACTCTCTTGATGACGGGCTCGGTGCTTCCCTCGGGAATGGGCGGAAGATACTTGGAGGCGATCCTGACGCGCCATTTGTCGTCTACGGTCTGTATACTCGAACCATACAGGTCATTCATGGCAAGATCCCTCCTTTTTGCGTGTTGTGAAACCATTTTAGCACGAATCTTTTCCCTTGTCAACCACTTACAACCATTTTTCAGTCCTTTTTTTCCAAAAAAATCCACATTCTTCCCTACGTTATTCGAAAAAGCGCAGAAAAACTCTAAAATCGGAACGTTTGTTCGAATACTTTGCGGTTGGATTTTGCCGTTTTTCCGAGAAAACAAACGTTTACATCTCCCCCGAAGCCCGATTTTCGGGGCGAACTTTTGTTTTTATCCCCATTCTCTGCCCACGCGCCGTCCACGTCGTTTGCGCCGAGAACGGCGGCGAGGCGGCGGGCGATCCCCTCTGCCCCGTCAAAGACGGGCGCCCCGTAAAAGGCGGCGATCTCCTCCCCGATGAGGGCGTAATGGGTACAGCCGAGAACGACGCCGTCATACTTTCCCCGCGGGAGTTCCCCTTCCAAATCGAACTTCTCCCCGCGGAGAAATCTGTTCTCAATGGCGGCGGCAAGCCCCGCGCAAGGGACCACGGTAAACTCCGCCGAAGGACAGCGGGAAAGGAGCGCGCGCAGCCGTCCGCTTGCGGCGGTGCGCGGGGTGCAGAGAACGAGGATCTTCCCTCCCCTCTTCGCCGCGGGCAGTACGGCGGGTTCTGTGCCGAGGATGGGAAAGGAAAATTTCCCGCGCATTTCGCCGAGGCAGACGGCGGTCGCCGTGTTGCAGGCGAGGACGGCGGCAGAGACGCGGCAAGCGCGGAAGCGGGCGAGCGCCTCTTCGGTGAAGGCGGCGATCTCCTCCGCGGGGCGGCTCCCGTAGGGAGCGCGGGCATTGTCGCCGAGGTAGAGATAGCGCAGCCTTGGCAGACGTTTGACGCAGGCGGAAAGGACGGAGAGCCCCCCGATGCCGCTGTCGAAGATCCCGATCGCCCTATCCATGCGTCCCCTCCTTTTTTTCGAAAAAACAAAATTTTTTATGCTTTTGGCTTAAAAAACAGTTTACAAGCCATTTATTTTATGCTAAAATGGCATAGTATTGTAAAACGAATTAAGGAGAACCATCGTGCCTAACATCAAATCCGCAAAGAAGCGCGTTCTCGTCACCGAAAAGAAGACGGCGCAGAATAAGGCGTTGAAATCCGCTTTGAAGACGCAGATCAAAAAATTCCTGGCAGCCGTAAACGCGGGCGACAAGGAGACCGCAGGGAAGCTCTATCCCGAAACCGTCTCTGCCATCGACTCTGCCTGCTCCAAGGGTCTTCTTCATAAGAACAACGCGGCGAACAAAAAGGCAAAGCTTTCCAAAAAGCTCGCAGCCATCGCCTGAATCATTTCCGAAGCCGAAAGCGCTCCCCTTTCACGGGAGCGCTTTTTCTTAGCTGCCCCCTTGATGGTGGAGCGCTTTTTCTTGGCTGCCCCTTGAGGGGGAGCTGTCACCGCAGGTGACTGAGGGGGTGTCTCGCTGCCCTGAAGGGTGGAGCGCTTTCTTGGCTGCCCTCTTTTAAGGGGGCGGCTCCGCCGTCAGGCGGTGGTGGGGGTTATACTCCCCCCTCTTTATTCTTTTTGTCAATTTCCCTCTCTTTTCGTCATATTCTATCTTTTTTCCCGTCTTTGGGCACAAGAAAAACAACATTTTATCATTTTTCGGAAAAATCCGCAAATCGTTTGACTTTCTTATTCCTTTATATTATACTTGTCCACGTTGCGCGGGTTTATTTTTATTAAACTTTTCGTTTATTTTTACGAGAGTTCCGTAAAATGAGGCGAAAAGTTTAGCAATATTAAACTCCCGCAAAAAGGAGAAGCATGGAACTCGGAGCAAAACTGCGCGATATGCGCCAACGCAAAGGGCTTACGCAGGAGGAACTCGCCGACCGTTGCGAGCTGACGAAGGGATACATTTCCCAACTTGAAAACGATTTGACGAGCCCCTCTATCGCGACCCTCATCGACCTTTTGAACGCCCTCGGGAGCAACCCTTCCGACTTTTTCCGCGAAGACGCGGAGCAGAAGATCGTCTTTTCCGAGGAAGAATACATCGAAAAGCTGTCCGACGGGATGCTTTTCCGCTGGCTGATCCCCAACGCGCAGAAGAACATGATGGAGCCCGTGCTCGTCGAGCTCGAAGCGGGCGCTTCGACCAGCGTCGATTTCCCCCACGAGGGCGAGGAATTCGGGTATGTGCTCGAAGGGCGGATCGCGATCGTTTCGAGCGGCAAACAGCACGCGGCAAAAAAGGGCGAGAGCTTTTACTTTACCGCCGATACCGAACACTATATTTTGAATAAAGGAAAGAACAAGGCGAAATTTTTGTGGATTTCCACCCCGCCGAACTTCTGATGGCACTGTCATTTCGAGTGAAGCGAGCAACGCGAGCGGAATCGAGAAATCTCATCCACCCCCTACCCCCCCCTCCTGAGGAGGGGGCGAAAAGGGCTCCTCCTAAGGAGGAGCTGTCACCGCAGGTGACTGAGGTGGTTTATTCCTGAATCAAGTTGAATCAATCTAAGGAGGCATTATGTCCGAACACATCATCGAACTGCAACACGTCACCAAGGCTTATGGGGACAACGTCGTCATCGAA
>CANRCY010000189.1 GCA_947629225.1 uncultured Clostridia bacterium
CACGGAGTTGTTGCGTGCGCTCGGTCTCGAATTCAACCTTGGCAACGTTACGCTCTCGGTAGATAGTGACAGCGTAAAGGCAGAGGCAGAAGACCTTGGCGTATCGATCACGGTCAAAGCGGGTCAATTGTTTGAGCCCGACACCAACGATTATATTGACATCGTGGACTATGCGACCACGATCGCGAAGATGATCAAGGGCGGGTATCTCACCGCAGAAGTTACCTACACCTCGGGAGATCTCGCAATTACGGGTACGATCGATCTTGCTATCGATTCCCTCAAAGTCCAAGGCACGCTTACCCTCAAATACAAAGGGGCGAGCCAAAAAGTCAACATCATCTATGGCGAGAACGTAATTTACCTCGAACTTGGCGGGATGAAAGTTTCGGCAGGGGTGAATGAAGCCGTTGCTCTCATCGGGGAGTTCATCACCCTTCCCACGGGAGACAGCCAAGAGAAAGACCTCATCGAAGAGCTCCTTTCTCTCAACTTTGCAGACATCTTCACTCTCATCGAAGAGAGCAATACTCTTTCCCTTGCCATTGCGGGCACGGAGTTGTTGCGGGCTCTTGGCTTGGAATTCAACCTTGGCAACATCACTCTTTCTATCAACGACGAGAGCGTGAAAGCCGAAGCATCAGACCTCGGCGTATCGATCACGGTAAAAGCGGGTAGCCACTTTGAGCCCAACACCAACGACTACATCGACATCGTCGATTATGCGACCACGATCGCGACCATGATCAAGGGCGGGTACCTTAGCGCAGAAGTCACCTACACCTCGGGCGACATCTCCGTTTCGGGTACAATTCAACTCGCTATCGATTCCCTCAAAGTACAGGGCGAGCTTACCCTCAAATACAAGGGCGCGAGCCAAAAAGTAAATATCATCTATGGCGAAAACGTCATCTATCTCGAACTCGGCGGCATGAAAGTTTCCGTAGGAGTGAATGAAGCAGTTGCCCTTATCGGGGAGTTCATCACCCTTCCCACGGGAGACAGCCAAGAGAAAGACCTCATCGAAGAACTGCTTTCCCTCAACTTCTCCGATGTCTTTACTTTGACCGAGGAGAACAACACGCTTTCCCTTGCCATTGCAGGCACGGAGCTGTTGCGTGCTCTCGGTCTCGAATTTGAGCTTGGCAACGTCACGCTCTCAGTGGGTAGCGACAGCATTAAAGCGGAAGCAACGGACCTCGGCGTATCGATCACAGTCAAAGCGGGTAGCCACTTCGAGCCCGATACCAACGATTATATCGACATCGTCGACTACGCAACCACGATCGCGAAGATGATCAAGGGCGGGTACCTCTCGGCAGAAGTTACCTACACCTCGGGCGACCTCTCCGTCTCGGGCACGATCGATCTTGCCATTGAAACGCTCAAAGTACAGGCGACACTCTCGCTCAATTACGGCGGGACCGCGCTCAAACAGCCTCAAAGTTTCTCTCGGCGTGAAGGAAGCGATCGCGCTTGTCACCTCTCTCATGGGCACGGGCAGCGGTACGGAGGAGAGTTCGCTCATCGAAAAGCTCCTCAGCCTCGATCTGCGCACGCTCATTCCCGTGTTCGAAGAAGCGGAGAGCGGCGATAAACTCAAACTTGCCGTTGCGGGGAGCGAGCTCTTGAAGGCGTTCGGGCTCTCCGATGAAGAAATCCCGCTCGGCAATCTCTGCATCGAGATTAGCGCAGACGGAATTTCCGCGACCCTTTCCGCAGGAAAAGAGGAGCAACATAAAGTGGAACTCAGCATAACGGGCGGGGCGGACTTCCCCGTGGCGCTCGAAGGATACTTCGACCTCACTCCCTTGCTCGGCAATATCCAAACCATCCTTACGGACAAGGCGATCGCGCTGTGCGGCAGAATTTCGCTTGCGATCGACGATCTCGAGATCGACGTAGAGATCGAGAACGCCGTTCTCTCCTTTGCCAAGGGGTTAAAGCTCTACCTGCATGCATCCCTTTGCTTGCAGCAGAAGGTAATGCTCGAAGTGTACCTCAGCTACGACGAAGCCGCAAAGACGGTAAAGCTCGCATGCGGCACGTTCGGCGCGGAGATCGTCTTCACCGAGCTCGGCTCTCTCGAAGAGGCTGTCCTCAATGTCTATGAAAGTCTGCGCGCGGTAGTGCAGAATATGCTCGTGGACAGCAGTAAAAACCCGCTTCCCGAAATTAAATCGTTCGACGACCTTGTCGGGCTGTTCTCGGACGCTTCTGCGGGCGGAACGACCCTTCCCGATTGGACGGAGATCGTGCAATCGCTTGTATTCAACACGACGCCGACGTCGATCTCCGCCGCATACGGCAAACTGCTCGCGCGCATTTTCCGCCCGTCCGAATACGGCTTCCTCGCCGTGGAGCTCGGCGGCTCTATCGGCAACCACGAGTTCCCGCTCGAAGGCGCGCTCTATTTGGGGAATGCCGAACACGCCGAAGAAGACGGGAGCGTCCTGTTCCCCGAAATGCCCGACGTTGTCTATTACGGCGTAGACGATTTCGTCGCATTGGTCGGCTACTTCGGCTCTGCGATCGATTTGCTCAATACGACCGACCTCACCCTCACCTTTAACGGAACGGTCACCTCGCCCGATACCGAGACGATGACCTATCCCGATCATGTGAAGTATGTGATCGACGCGTCCATGTCGACCCACCGCGGCGCAAGAAATCTCATCCATCTCGACGTCGACGGCAAGAATCTTTGGGTAGATACCGACGTGTTCGCGCATGCCTCCATCAACATCACGGCGAAGGGAAGCCTGCAAGAGACCGCTCCCGCAGGTTCGGAAGAGGACGGCAGTCTCTTCATCGACCTCTTTATCCTCGACCTCGATCAAAACGGCAAGCAGGATAACATGCTCGACTTCTATGTCACCCTCTCGCAGTTCGGACCTGTGGGCTCCGACGTGGCGGGGTACGATCCCGTGCGGCTGTACGCGCCTTCGGGGGAGATCCTTTCCCTTCTCTCTTCGGCGCTTCCCATGCTCGGGATCGACGCAGACATCCTCAACAACTACATGATCGCAAAGTGGCTCTCGCTCGAAAAC
>CANRCY010000190.1 GCA_947629225.1 uncultured Clostridia bacterium
CGTCCCGCCGCGCACGGCATGTATGCCGATCTCGCTCTTTTTCCGTGCGCCGACCATGCCTTGCCTTCCGTACACGTTCTCCTTTTCGCCCGCCTTTTTCACGCTTTCCGCAAGCATGAGCGCGGTCCCCGAGGGTGCGTCCTTCTTTTGGTTATGGTGCCGCTCGATGATTTCCACGTCGAACCCGTCGCCAAGCGCCTTCGCCGCCTTTTCCACAAGCAGTTGCAGGAGATTGACTCCGAGAGACAGATTCCCCGTTTTGAAAAGGGGAATTTTTTTCGCATTATTTTGAATGAGTTCGAGGTCGCCGTCGGAGTAGCCCGTCGCCGCAAGCAACACGGGAACGCTGTGCGCCTCCGCAAAGCCGAGCCGCTCTTTCAGCCCCTGCGCGGAGGAGAAATCGACGATGACGTCGCAACGCTCCGTAACTTCCGCGAAAGAGGTATGCACGGGATAGGACATAGGGGAGGGAGCGACGTCCACGCCGCAGACGATGTGCTCGCCCTGCGCTTCGGCAAGTTCTGTCACCATGCGCCCCATTCTGCCGCAACAGCCGCAAAGGAGAATGTTCATGCCTTGACCTCCAAACCGCAAAGCTCCATGGCGGCGCGGAGCTGCGGAAGATGTCCTTCCTCCAAAGGGGTGAGCGGAGCGCGGGGAATGCCCGCCTCGAAGCCGAGGAGCGCCATGCCCGCCTTGACGGGAATGGGATTGACTTCTGTAAAGCACGCCTTAGAGAGGGGCAGAAGCAGGTCGCCCAGCCTGTTCGCCTCGGCGAGGTCTCCGTCCAAAACCGCGGACGTAAGCCCCTTTACGAGTTTGGGCGCGAGGTTCGCAACGACGGAGATGACTGCCGTCCCTCCCGCCGCGAGAATGGGCAAATTGAGCGCGTCCTCGCCCGAATAGAGGTCGCATTTCCCGCGGATGAGCCGTGCCGTTTCCATGACCTGCGCCATGTTGCCGCTCGCCTCTTTGATGCCAGCCATGTTGGGGATTTCGGCGATCTTTGCCATTGTTTCGGGCAGAATGTTTACTCCCGTGCGCGAGGGAACATTGTAGGCGATGACGGGGAGATGGACGGCGGAACAGATCTCTCGATAATAGGCAACGAGACCGCCCTGCGTGCATTTGTTGTAGTAGGGGGTGACGGCGAGAATGCCGTCTGCGCCGAGTTCTTCCGCGCGTTTGCTCGCTTCCACCGCCTTTGCCGTGCAGTTGCTTCCCGTGCCGAAGATGAGTTTCGTGCGGCCCTTTGCATGTTTTACGGCAAATTGCATGACAGCGATTTTTTCCTCTTCCGTCATGGTGGCGGGTTCGCCCGTCGTGCCCAAGATGATGAGCGCGTCCGTGCCGTTTTCGATCTGATAGTCGATCATCTTCCCGAACGCGCCGAAGTTCACCCCGTCTGCCGTAAAGGGGGTGATCATCGCCGTCGCCGCGCCTTTCAAAAATCCTGTCATAATTTCTCCCTGTATCTTTGTATGCCGTTTTGCCTTTGTCGGTGCATGGGGTTCCTTTCCGGAAAACCCCTCAGTCTCGCTTCGCTCGACAGCTCCCCTGCAAGGGGCGCCAAGATGCGGTTGAGATTTCTCCGCTCCGCGCCTAAGGCGCTTCGGTCGAAATGACATTTAAGAATATGTGATTTAGTCGAAATATCCTTTTTCTGCGAGGAGTTCGGCAAGAAGCACCGCGCCGCCAGCCGCTCCGCGCATGGTGTTGTGCGAAAGCCCGATAAAGCGATAATCGAATACGCTATCCTCGCGGAGCCGCCCCGCAGAGATCGCCATGCCGCATTCCAAGTCGCGGTCGAGCTTTGCCTGCGGTCTGTCATCCTCTTCAAAATAATGAATAAATTGTCGGGGCGCGGAGGGGAGGGAAAGCTCCTGCGGCAACCCGCGGTAGGTTTTCCACGCTTCAAGAATCTCTTCTTTCTTCGGCTTTTTTTCGAAGGAGACGAATACTGCCGCCGTGTGTCCGTCCGAGACGGGGACCCTCAAACACTGCGCCGTGATGATGGGAGAAGCCGCGGGAAGAATTTCCCCGCCTTGGAGCGTTCCCCAAATTTTGAGGGGCTCTTTTTCGCTCTTTTCCTCCTCGCCGCCGATGTAGGGAATGATATTGTCGAGAATTTCGGGCATCCGTTCAAAGGTCTTGCCCGCGCCCGAGATCGCCTGGTAGGTGGACACGGCAACGCTCTTGATCCCGAAAGCGCGCAAAGGGTGCAGAAGGGGGACATACGATTGCAGGGAGCAGTTGCTCTTGACCGCAATGAACCCGCGCTTTGTGCCGAGGCGCTTGCGCTGGAATGGAATGACATCGAGATGCTCGGGGTTGATTTCGGGGATCACCATGGGGACGTCGGGGGTAAAGCGGTGCGCCGAATTGTTGGAGACAACGGGGATTTCGAGCTTTGCGTACTTTTCTTCGAGTGCGCGGATCTCCTCTTTCTTCATATTGACGGCGCAAAAAATAAAATCGACCTTTCCGACGAGCGATTCCGCGTCTTTTTCGGCGTCAAGCACAACAATGTCTTTCAACTTTTCGGGAATGGGGAAGGGCATTGCCCATCTGCCCGCGACGGCTTCCTCATACCGCAAGCCCGCGCTTTTTGCGCTCGCGAGCAAAAAGACGGGGGTAAAGAAGGGATGGTTCGATAAAATTCCCGCAAAGCGCTGGCCGACCATGCCCGTTGCGCCCACGATCCCGACTCTGTATGTTTTCATGACGCACCTCTCTGCTTTCTGTAAAAAAAGGGCAACGACCGCGTCGCCGCCCATAACGCATTTATTTTACCATACAAAGGAGGAAAAGTCAAAGAATTTACCTGTTTTTAATTGAATTATTTTTTGTTTTGTAGTACAATGACAGTATCTTGGTTTTTCGGCGTTTGCCGAGAACGCAAATTATTTACGGAGTTTCATCTATGGCAGACAGAGAACGTAAAGGCATGGTCGCCCGTTGGCTGGAGGGCAAGGAGCGCAGTGAAGATTATGCGCGCAGCAC
>CANRCY010000191.1 GCA_947629225.1 uncultured Clostridia bacterium
AGCGCGATCAAAAGACGGGTAACGAGATACGCCCCGTCGTCGAGGAAGTAATTTTCTTTGAGTGCGGCATGCCCGCTCGTCTCGATGGCGAGAGGGGAGTATTTCCCTTCGGCGCACAGCCGCTTGCTCTCGTTGATGACGTTCTTATACCCCCGCTTGAAGCGGTGGTGCACGCCGCCGCGGCGTTCGATGAACTGCGTGAGCCCGTCGCTCGTCACGCTGTCCGTCACGATGTACGCGCCCGCCCTCTCCTGCAAAAGGATCGCCGAGATGAGCGCGATGAGACGGTTGCGGTTGATCTCTTCCCCCGAGGAGGAGACTGCCCCCGCGCGGTCTACGTCGGTGTCGAAGATCACGCCGAAGTCGGCACGGTTGCGCTTGACTGCCTCGCAGACCGAGCGCATTGCCGCCTCGTTTTCGGGATTGGGAATGTGCCCCGAGAAAGTGCCGTCGGGTTCGAGGAACTGCGAGCCCGTCGTGTCTGCTCCGAGAGGCTTCAATACGAGGCTCTCGTAAAAGCCGCCCGCTCCGCCGCCCGCGTCCACGAGGATGCGCTTGCCCGCAAGGGGCTTCTCTTCGCCCGTCGCCCTGCGCACGGTCTCCACGAGCCCCGCGGCGTATTGTTCGAGATAGGAGCGCCGCTCGCAATCCTCCGTTCCCGCGTCGGCGGGGACGTCGAGCGTGTTTGCGATCGCGAGGACTTCGCCGAGTTCCGCGCTCTCGAGCCCGCCCTCTTTCAAAAAGAATTTCAGCCCGTTCTTTTGGTAGGGCAAGTGGCTCGCCGTGATCATGACCGAGGCGTCCGCCCCGAATCCGTCTTGAAGGAGCATGAACATCGAGGGCGTGGAAGAGAGCCCCGTAAAGATGACCTTCCCCCCCTGCGATGTGACGCCCCGCGCCGTGAGCCGCTCGATGCGGTCTGCCGAAAGACGGGAGTCGTGCCCGACGGCGACGGTCGGTTTTTTGCCGAGTTTTTTCTCCGTCCAAAGGGCAAATGCCGCCGAGATCGCGAGCACTGCCCCGTCGGTGAGCGTGACGGGATCGCCTTCGATCCCCGCGATCGCCGTGCCGCGGACGTCCGTCCCGTTGCGGAGACCAAGATAGTCTGCCATGTCGTTTCCCCCCTGTATGGAATATTTTCCCATACGGCAATATTATACAGAGCTTGCCCGTTTTTTTCAAGAGCTTTGCAAAAAAAAATCGTAAAATTAAGACGAATCCGAGAAATGCTCTTGCAAGTCACGTTTTTTTATGATAAAATATACATAGGAGAGTCTATCACTGTCCCTTTCCGTCCGACACGGAAAGCAGAGGAGAGAGTATGCCGCAGTTTACCGTCTCTACGGATTCCACCTGCGATCTGTATGCAGATTACATCGCCGCGCACGACGTGCGGCTCGTGCCGCTCACCTTCGTCGTGGAAAAGGACGGGAAGATGGAGACCCGCACGGACGCGTTTACCTCTTACGGGCAGTATGTGGACTTTTACAACGAGTTGCGCGCGGGCGCATTCTCGCGCACGTCGATGCTCAATTACGAGAAACATTACAGCCACTTTCTCGCCCTGGCGCGGGAGGGGGCGGAGGACGTGCTGCACTTTACGATCTCCTCGGGGCTCTCGCCCACCAAAGACGTCGCGGCAAAAGCCGCCGAAGACGTCCGCCGCGAATATCCGCGCTTCCATGTTCTTGTGGTAGACCCGCTCACCGCAACGGTGGGGCAGGGCGCGCTCGTCATGCAGGCGGTCGAGTGGCGGGACATGGGCAAAAACCTCGCCGAAACGTACGAATACGTCAATTCGATCCGTCTGCATATCCAACACTTTATCGTGGCGGACGACCTGCAATATCTCAAAAAGGGAGGGCGCGTCTCCGCCGCCTCCGCCGCGATCGGGGGGATCCTCGACATCAAGCCGATCGTCTCCTTCGACAACGAGGGCAAGCTCTTTTTGCTCGATAAGGTGCGCGGCGCGCGCAAGGCGATCTCCTTCATCAAGAAAAAACTCGAGACGGAAGGTCCCGACGAGAAGGGGCTCGTGTATATCATCCATACCGACAACGAGCCCTGTGCGGAAGAACTCAGGAGCTATGTGAAGGAGAGGTTCGGCATCGAGCCGCACGTCTCGATCATGGGTCCCGTGATCGGTTCGCATGTGGGTCCGGGCGCGTTCGCGCTGGGGTATATCAGCAAGAGTTTGAGGAATACGTTTTAGGGTTTCGGCGGGAGAGAGGTAAGCGGATTGCGCGTCATTCCGCTCCGCGCGTGAGCGTCATTCCGAGCCGAGTTGCTTAACGAAGTTCGAATGGCGGCTCTCCGAGGGAATCTTGCTACGTTTAAGTGCGTTCTACCAAACCCGAACGCAACAAGATGCCTTCGCGGATTGGCAAATCGGACTGCGTACTCTCGTTTCGGCTCAGCATGACGCGCGCGGGACAGCATGACGCGGGGCGCGGTGGTACGAGAAAGAACATAACACAAAAATACTTGGGAGAGTATCGAAATATGTACAAATTTACTTTGTCGAGCGATTCGACCTGCGATCTGTATCTGAGCGAGTTCGAAGAGAATGACATCAAGCATGTGCCGCTCACCTTCAACGTGGAAAAGAACGGCGTGATGAGCGAACGCCTTGACGAGTTCTCGGAGTACGGGCAATACGTCGACTTTTACAGAGAACTGCGCGCGGGCGCGTTCTCCAAGACGGCAATGCTCAACTATGAGGCGCACATGAGGCACTTCACCCGCCTTGCCAAAGAGGGCGCAAAGGATGTGCTGCACTTTACGATCTCTTCGGGGCTCGCCCGCACCCGCGAAGTGGCTGCGCAGGCGGCGGCGGATGTCAAAAAGGAATATCCCGACTTCAACGTGTATGTGTGCGACCCGCTCACGGCGACAGTGGGGCAGGGGTGCCTCGTGCGGATCGCATGCGATTGCAGAAATAAGGGCATGACGGCGCAAGAGACGCTCGATCTGTGCAACTCCCTGCGTCTGCACA
>CANRCY010000192.1 GCA_947629225.1 uncultured Clostridia bacterium
GGCGAATATCCCCATCCTCATCAAGAATACCTGCCGTCCCGAGGACGAGGGAACGCGGATCGTCCCCGCTGCCGGCTATATCCCCTCCAAAGCGCCCGTCACGGGCATTGCGGGCAAAAAGAACTTTGCCGTTATCTTTATCGAGAAGTCGCTCATGAACAGCGAGATCGGCTTTGCAAGACGCATCCTCTCCGTGCTCGAAAAATACGGCGTGAGTTTTGAACATATGCCGTCCGGGATCGACACGATCTCCTTTGTCATCGACGAAGAGCAACTCAAAGAGGGGATGCTCGAAAAGATCGGCGCGGACGTCGAAGAGGCGGTCCGTCCCGACCAGTACAAAGTGCTCAAAGACGTGGCGCTCATCGCCGTCGTGGGGCACGGCATGAGCAAAACTGTGGGTACGTCCGCAAGATTGTTCGACGCGATCGCCCGCGCGGGCGTCAACGTGCGCATGATCGACCAAGGCTCTTCCGAGCTCAATATCATCGTGGGCGTAGACAACGAAAGCTACGAACGCACGCTCAAAGCGGTGTATGAGGAATTTTTCAAATAACGGATGGCAAAAGCCGACTGACGGCAATTCAAAAGGGGGCGCACAAGGCGCCCCCCTTGATTTTTCAAAAAGAGAGTGAGAGGGGAGAAACGGAGCGATTCAATATTCGGTCAGCCCGAGGAGATAATCGGCGGAAATGTCGAACAGCTTGCAAAGGGCAAGAAGTTGGGAATAACTGCATTCGTAAATCCCCTTTTCAAAGCGTTGATATACGGGCTGGGCAACGCCGAGCGCGGTGGAAACTTCCCGCTGGGTCATTTTCAACTGCATTCGCCGCTCCCTTAACTTTTTCCCGACGCTTTCTTTCAAATTAATTTCATCGTTTTCTTTCATATTTGCTTGACTTCATTATACAGTTAGTGTATAATGAGGCGAAATATGATACAGTAACTGTATCAAAAAGGAGAGCAAAAATGAAAAAAACGGAAATTTTGGCAATGTTGCTTGCAGGCGCGCTCGTATGCGGCGTTTGCGTCGGTTGCGGGGAAAAAGAGGGCGGCGCCGAAGAGGGCGGCACGCAACACGAGCACGTGTTTGCGGAAGGTTGGACGAGCGACGGAGACTATCACTGGCACGCGGCGACCTGCGAGCACAAGGAAGAGGTCGCGGGCAAAGCGGCGCACGATTTCCAAGACGGCGAATGCACGGTCTGCGGCTATTACAAGCTCGACAAGGACACCGATCCCGCTGCGCTTGTCTCCGATAAGCTCACCGCGGAGGAGTGGGAGGCCGCCTTGTCGGAGGAAGCGCTCGAAAATTTCAAAATGCGCAACGTCGTTCATAAACCGGACGCACGGGTGAACATCGGTGAGTATTCTTTTGTCGGAAAAAGTATGCAGGGCGAAATGATCGACATATGGGACGGGATGGAGCCTGAGAGAAGCGCTATGATCTACGAGTGCAAGAATGGAAAATACGAATATTATCAAACGACGTTTGACGGGAACGGGCAAGAATGGGAGCATAAGACGCTGGGGAGCGAAAAAGAATTTGAGGGGTCCATGTTTTGGGACTATCCTCCCGCGTATGCCGCGGAGTTGCGGTCTTTGAAAGAGAAATTCGCGCAAACCATGTTTGATGAAACGCTCGGCGCCTATCTCTTCACCGAAACGGACAAAACGCGCGGGATATTTGCGGACACAACATTCGCTTTGAAATTCAAAAACGGAAAGTTATGCGCTGTTGGATTGAAGGTAAACGACACGTTCGCATTCTATTTGATTTACGGCTACGGCGAGGCAAAAATTACGCCGCCTGCGGACTATCGCGAGATCGGGCCCGAAAACTGAGGCCGGGAAATACATTAAAGCAAGCGCCGCCGACCGCAAATGCGGTCGGCGGCGCTTGCTTTGGTCGTTCATTTTGAAAATAAGGCTCATTCGCGCGGGCAGAGATCTGCCAGCGTGTACTTTTTGAGCAGTTCTTCCATTGCCTCGTCGAGCGCCTTCCACATGGGGAGGGTGGGGCAGATCTGCGCGCGCGGGCAGCCGTTTTTCCCCGTACATTCCGCCGTCGCGAGCGAGGTCTCGGTCACGCGCAAAACGTCCGCCGCGGTGCAGTCTTTGGGCGAGCGGGCGAGCATATACCCCCCGTTTTTGCCGCGCACGCTCTCAACGAGCCCCGCTTTTGCGAGCTCGGTCATGATCTGCTCCGAAAACTTGTGCGGGATTTCCTCTTCCTCCGCAAGCTCTTTGAGCGGGACGGGCGCATTCCCTCCCCGCGCGGCGAGCGCGATCATCACGCGGAGCGCATATCTTCCCTTTGCCGAGACGATCATTCGGGTTTATCCGCGCAGTGGGCGCAGGAGCTCTCGCGGAACAAGCTCTCGTCGTAGGGCAGATGGTTCTTGGTGTAATAGTCGAGGATGGCGGCTTTGATCGCCTCTTCGGCAAGCACGGAACAGTGCATTTTGTAGGCGGGAAGTCCGTCGAGCGCCTCGGCGACCGCCTTATTGGTCAAACTGAGCGCGTCCGAAAGTGGTTTCCCCTTGATCAGCTCGGTCGCCATCGAGCTGGAAGCGATCGCGCTTCCGCAACCGAAGGTCTCGAACTTCACGTCCGAAATGATCCCGTCGTCGATTTTCAGGTAGATCTTCATGATGTCGCCGCATTTGGCGTTGCCCACTTCGCCCACGCCGTCCGCGTTCTCGATCACGCCCACGTTTCTCGGATGCTTGAAATGATCCATCACTTTTTCGCTGTATAAAGACATGATACACCTCTCAATTCTCGAATGGTTTTCCCCGCCGAGCGAATGCCTTTCGCCCCGCAGAAGTCAAAGGATATAGGTTCTTTTCCCCTCTTTGAGATCGCGCCAGACGGGGGACATATTGCGCAAATAATCAACTACGTCCGCAACTTTTCGGGCGATATAGTCCGTTTCTTCCTCGGTCGTCTCCTCGGAGAGCGTGAGCCGCAACGAGCCGTGCGCC
>CANRCY010000193.1 GCA_947629225.1 uncultured Clostridia bacterium
CTCGAAGGCGAGGACGGCAAGATCTTGAAGCAGATCCCCGGCAAGCCCGTTTACACCGCGACCCTCGTGAAGTATGCGGAACTCATGTGCTACCGTCCCTGCGGGCAGGGCTGTCTGACGGGCATCGAGGAAAAATAAGGGGGAGCGAGAATGAAGGTCAGAAACGTGATTTCGCTCGCCGCGGGCAATCTCGGAAGGGAAGACCTCGTCGCGCAGATCGAAGCGTGCGCGGCAGAGCCGTTCGGCGAACTCTACTCTCTTCTGCGCTGTTATAATCTCGTCGAAAACGAAGTCGCGCTCGACTACTTCCCGCTCATCTTCGAGGAGGAATTCAACGCGGACGGGGCGCTCCTTTACAAGGACTTTACCTATGCGCCCGTGGAGATCCTTTCGGTCAAGGGGGAGAGCGGTTCGCCGCTCTCCTGCAAGACCCTCCCCGCAAAGCTCGTTTTGCCCCAAAACGCAAAACGGGTGCGCATTTCTTATACCTATTCCCCCAAAGAGAAGGAGTGGGGAGACGACGTAGAGGCAGCCTTGCAGGTATCGGAGCGCCTTCTCTCCCTCGGCGTATGTTCGGAATTCTGCCTCACGAACGGGCAATACGGAGAAGCGGCAACATGGGAAAAGAAATTCCGCGAGGCGCTCCGCGCGGCGGGCGTCAGACACAGAAAACTTTCCGTCCGCTCGAGGAGATGGGCATGATCCTCGAAAAAGAACTGTTATCCCCCCGTTTCAACCGCCGCTCGGTGCGGCGGACCCTCTCCCTGTTCGGAGAAAAACGGGGAGCGATCTTCGCGGAGGGTCTGCACTTCCGCGACAACGGGAGGGAGCTCGTCTGCGCCGAGGGAGCCCGCTCTCTCGGTCCGACAAAGACGCTCATTCTCTCCCAAGGGCATGCCGAGGAGGAATTCGAATACCGCGGCGGGGCTCTGGTCTCCCCCGCGGGGGAGAGCTATCCCGTTCCCGCTCTGCCGAACGCCCTCTTCTGCTTTGTCCCCAAGGAGGGCGGAAAGGAATATTTCGCCCTCACGGAGAGCGGCTGTTACCGCCTGAAAAAAGAGGGCGCGGAGAAGGTCGGCGAGGGCGGCGTCTGCGGCGCGGTGCACGGCGAACGGCTGTTTCTCGGAAACGGTTCCCGTTTGAGCTGGTCTGCACCCCTCGACCCCGCCGACGCGACCGAGGGCGCACGGCTCGCGGGGCATACCGACCTGCCTTCCGCGGACGGAGAAATCCTTGCGGCGATCTCCTTCGAAGACGAGCTCTATCTCTTCCGCGAGGGCGGTATTGCCCGTCTCGGCGTGCGGGGGGACCCCCTTGCCTTTACGGCGGTCCACCTGCCCGTTCCGAGCGGGATCGTGAAGGGGAGCGTCCGCAAATGCGGCGGAAAGGTATTCTTTTTGACCCAAGACGGGCTTTACGCCTTCGACGGGAAAAAGTGCTCCCTTGCGGGGACCTTTCCCGAAGGGCTCGAACTTGCGGAGACAGATCCCGCGGTGTGCGGCAAGAAATATTTCGCCGCCGCGACCTACCGCGGGGAAAAGTGCATCTGGTGCGCCGAAGACGGGCGCGGGCGTCTCATCCGCGCGCGGGCAGAGAAGCTCTTCGGCGGAAAGAAGGCGAAATTGATTGCGGAAGGGGAGCTGTTCGAACTCACGGAACGCGGACTTCCGCCCATGCGGAGGCGGGAATGCGTGCTGAGAACGGAGCCGACGGCGCTCGGGCTCTCGCCGCGGAACAAATATCTCGACGGCATTCTCATCGAAGGCAGGGGGCATTTCCGCGTCGAGGCAAAGGGGGAGAGGGGACTTCCCCGCGCCGTGTTCGGGGCGGCGGGAAAGCGGCTCGCTTTTCCTCTCCCCGTGCGCGGGAGTGAATTCTCCCTCGAGATCAAGACGATCGACGAAGACGCCCGTATCCGCGCCGTCGTGTTCGACGTCAGAGAGGAGGCGGCGGTATGGTGATCGACATCATTGACCCCGACGCGCCCGAGTATCAGAATTTGACGAATCTGCAACTCGCCATGATCCGCGCGGCGCAGACGGAGAAGAACGCCATTTTGGCAAGGGCGGAAGAGAAGAAGCAAACGATCTTTCTCAAACTTTTGAAAAACAACATGGCGCGCTCCACGGCGCTGAAAAACAGGGAGAGCGAGATCGACGAAGAGGCGGAAAGGGACGTGGACGTCGTGCGCGAAGACCTTCTTCACCGCCTCGCCTATGAGAGCCTCTACGGGGACGAAAACGAAAACGGGCAATACCGCTATCCCGAGAACCCCAATTACAATTTGGACTATCCCCAGCGGTTTCTCATCGTGCGGGACTATTACATGCACGTCACGACCAACCCCCAAGCACGGCTCGAAGCCTACGGCATGGACGCGCTCGCCCGCGCCTATTTGGGCGAATTTTACCAAACGCTTTACGACCTGTTGGCGTCTTACTGCAAATAGGGAGTAAAATAGGGTAAAAAAGGGCAAAAAAAGGGCGCCCCGCGGCGATATGCCGCGGGGCGCTTTTCCGTTTCTCTTATTCAATCCCTTCGTTGAGCTTTGCAAGCAGCGTTTCAAGGTCCTCGCCGTGGACGGCGACCGCCTCTGCGATCGTCTCGCCGTGTGCAAGCGCGCAACCGAAACAGTGCATGCCCGCTTCGAGAAGAATATCCGCCGCGTTGGGGTTGAGTTCCAACACGTCTGCGATCAAAGTATTTTCGGTGATCTTTGCCATATCTTTTTTGCTCCTTCTTATTTTCTATTTGGAATTATAGCACAAACCGATTCGCATTTCAACTCTTTTCGGGGAATTTATCGTGAGATGTTTTTAAGTCCCTTAGCCCCTTGCTGTCCCTTTTAGGGAAAGTGGAGCGAAGCGGAATCGAGAAATCTCGCATTTTTATAATGAGGCAGAGATTCCTCGACTACGCTCGGAATGACAGTTATGCCCACCCCG
>CANRCY010000194.1 GCA_947629225.1 uncultured Clostridia bacterium
GTACGCCCCACCCTCAACGTGCGCGCCTTTTCCGATTCGGAGGACGATCTGAAAACGGCAAGGCTCTCTTCGGGCATTCTCAAAGCGGTGAAGAGCCGCACGGAGCTCGACCGCGTGATCTCCCGCGCGACCCTTTGGTCGGAGACGTGCGGCACGGCATTCTATAAGATCGTCTGGAACTTCGAAGACGGGAAGATCATCGGCACGGACGACACGGGGCATTCCCTCAGGGAAGGGGACGTGAACATCGTCGCCGTCTCGCCCTTCGAGATCTATCCCGATTCCCTCGCCGCAGAGGGGCTCGACGAAGTGCGAAGCCTCATCCACGCCAAAGCCGTCCCCGTTTCGGAGATCAAGGAGAGGTTCGGCGTGGAGCTCGCGGGGAGAAAGATCGGCGAATTTTCCCTCGTGCCCTATTCCTCGGCGAGCGGCTGGAAGCGCCCCGCGGACGGGGATTACCGCCCCGATCTCGAGGACAGGGAAGTGCTCATCGAGCGTTACACCCTTCCCGACGGCGAACATCCCGAGGGAAGACTCGAGATCGTCGCGGGGGGCGTCCTGCTCTATGAAGGACCGCTTCCCTACCAAAACGGCGACCGCGGGGAGAGGGTGTTCCCCTTCGTGCGGCAGACCTGCGTGGAACTTGCGGGCGCATTCTTCGGCGGCTCGGTCGTAGACCGCATGATCCCGCTCCAACGCGCCTATAACGCGGTGCGCAACCGCAAGCATGAATTTTTGAACAGGCTGACCTCGGGCGTGATCGCCGTGGAAGACGGCTCCGTGGACGCGGAGGAGATCGCCGAAGAGGGGCTCTATCCCGGCAAGGTACTCGTCTACCGACAGGGGAGCAAGGAGCCCCACTTCCTCGACTGCGGCTCCCTGCCCTCCGAATTCGAGGCGGAAGAGGAGCGCATCTCGGGAGAGTTCATTCTCTTTTCGGGCATGAGCGAGATCTCCCGCAACTCGGCGAATCCCACTCACGTCACCTCCGCCTCGGGGTTACAGCTCTTGCTCGACCAGGATACCGCGCGCATGCAGATGACCGTGGAGAGCGTGGAGAACGCCGTAAAAGAGATCGGCAAGCAGGTCCTTCATCTCTACAAACAGTTTGCCGCGAACAAGCGGCTCATCCGCATGACGGGGCTCGGCGGAGAGGTCGAAGTGCGCTTTTTCAGCGCGAGCGACATCTCCGCGGACGACGTGGAATTCGATACGGGTTACGAAAAGACCCCCGAACAGATCAAAGAGGAGACGCTCGCCCTTCTCTCGGCGGGGCTCCTCGGCGAAGAGGGGGCGCTCAACGAAGAGGTGCGCCTGAGAGTGCTCGATTCGCTCGGATACGGTTCGTTCGAGACGGCGCGGGGGATTTCCAAACTTCATCTCCGCAAGGCGGAGAAGGAAAATCTTCTGCTCCTCGAACAGGATGTCGAGGCGGACGATTACGACGACCACGCCCTTCACATCACCGAACACACGCGCGCCCTTCTCTCGGGAGGCGAGGAGGACGAGACGGTCAAAGCGCGCATTGCAAGACACATCGCTTCCCACCGCGCAAAGCAATAAAGGAGAACAAATATGGAAGAGGAGAACGTACAAAGCGCAAACGAACAGCCCGAGGCTCCCATTTTGGGGAAGTTCAAAGACGTAGACGCCCTCAAAAAGGCATATGAGGCGCTCGAAGCGGAATTTACCCGCCGCAACAGCCGCCTCAAAGAACTCGAACGGAACAAGGCGGAAGGACCCGCGGCGCCGCGGGAGACCCCGCCCTCCGCCGAGACGGACGCGGAGAGCGAGAACGACGCGCTCTACCGCAAGGTCATGGAGAGCGGGGAGGTGCGCGAACGGGTGCTTTCCGATTATTTGGACTCCCTCGCGGGCGTGCCTCTCATGACGAAGGGCAGGGGGATCATCGCTCCCCCCGTAAAGCCCAAAACCTTTGCCGAAGCGGGCTCTCTCGCCCTCGGCTATCTCAAAAGCAAGAAATAAGGAGAAAAACACATGGTAACAACTCAAAATGCGGACAGCGTGCTCAAATCTTACTACCTCGACGTCGTGAGCGAGCAGCTCGATAAGTCGGCAAACCCCTTCCTTGCCGCCGTCAAAAAGACGACTTCGGACGTGTGGGGCAGAGACGTGCGCAAGGTCGTGCGGTTCGGGCTTGCGGGCGGCGTCGGCGCGGGCACCGAGGACGGCTCCCTGCCCAAGACGACGGGCACGGGCTACGCGCAGTTCGTCTCCACCCTCAAAAACCTCTATGGCGTCATCGAGATCTCGGACAAGGCAATCCGCGCCTCCGCGTCCAACGAGGGCGCGTTCGTCAATCTGCTCAACGACGAGATGGACGCGCTCGTGAAGAGCTCTTCCTATAACCTTGGCAGAATGCTCTTCGGCGACGGCACGGGCAAGCTCGCGACGGTCGCTTCCGTCTCGGACGGAACGGTCATGGACAGCGTCCAAAACCTTGCGGAGGGAATGGTCGTCGACCTCTATTCCTCGGCGAACTCCCTCAAAACGGCGGCGGTCACCGTCACGTCCGTCGACAGAAAGCAGAAGAAGATCGTCCTCGACGGCGGAACGCCCGCGGCGAACGACTACCTCGTCATGCAGAATTCCAAGGACCTCGAGCTCACGGGGCTCAAAGCGATCTTCGCGCCCGAGGGCACTCTGTACGGCGTGGACAAGGAGACGAACAGCTGGCTCAATCCCTATGTGAAGGAGTCGTTCGGCGCGATGAGCGAGAACGCCCTGCAAGCCGCGATCGACGCGGTCGAAGAATACGGCGGCGGCAAGGTGAACTTCATCGTCTGCTCGTGGGGGGTGCGCAGAGCGCTCATCGAGGCGCTCGCTTCCTTCCGCAGGCTCGACCCCGTTGCCCTCGAGGGCGGCTTTACGGCGCTCTCCTTCAACGGGATCCCCGTCGTTGCCGACCGTTTCTGCCCGTCGGG
>CANRCY010000195.1 GCA_947629225.1 uncultured Clostridia bacterium
CTCGCTCCCGTGCGGGGTGAGATAGCGGTTGAGCGCGCCGAGGAACTTGGGGATCGTCGTGTTCGCATGCAGATCGTCGAGAACGTTGGGCTCCATCGAGAGCACGCGGTCGAAGAGCTCCTCTTCGTCGAATCGATGCGCGGCTTGGGCGTGTTCGGGACATTCGGTGAGCGAATAGAGCTCATAAAGCGCATCGTTCATGCCGCCGTACTCCGTTTCGAGCACGGTTTGATGGGTCTTTTCGTCCCACGAATTGACGCGGGCGGAGACCCAATCGCCGAGTTTTTTTGCAACTTCGAGCGCGGGGGCATACCCCGTGAGTTTGTACGCCTCCACGAGCCCCGCCAAAATTTTATGCATCGTGTACCACGGCACCCACGCCTGCGTCTCGATGTCCGTCTCTCCCCGCTCGACATGGTCAAATTGCGCCTCGAGGTCGCTTTCGCATTTCGGCGCGCCCCAGAGAAAGCCCGTTCCGACCGCGTTTTGGCACTCCGCGAGCCCGTCGACGATGTTTTTCGCCTTTTGGAAGAGCTTTTTGCGGTCGTTTTCCGGCACCGCGGGGTTCACCGCGCCTTGAGAAACCGCCGTGAGATAGTGCCCGAGAGTATGTCCCCCGATGAGCCCGCTCTCCCAGCCGCCGTAACGGACAAAGGGCGTTTTGAGCCCCGCGTTTTCATAGAAGCCCGCAAGAAGCCGCCCCTCTTGCAAGGAGAGAAGATAGGCGACCTCTTTTTCGAGCGCGTTTTTGCAATACTTGTCCGTCACCGTGACTTGCGCAAGGCGCGCCGCCTGCAAATTGGTTTTCAACTTGATCATGAATGTTTCCTCCCGAGCGGAAATAAATATCCGAGAAGGGCGTTGCAGCCCTCCCAAACGTCATTGAAAGTTTCGTCGAAGTTGCCCGTGTACCACGGATCGGCGATCGCGCGGGGGTGGGCGGAAAAGTCCAAAAGACATTTAACTTTGTGCGCGTTCTTCGCCCCGACAACCCGCAAAATATCCCGACGGTTGGCTTCGTCCATGCCGATGAGCAGATCGTACCGTTCGCCGTCTTCCCGCGTGAGGAGCCGCGCGCGGTGGGGAATGAGCGGGATGCCCATCTCCGCAAGTTTCTCCCTCGTGCCGCGGTGCGGAGGGTTGCCGAGCTCGTCGGAATGCGCCGCCGCAGACGCGGCTGCGACCTCTCCCCCGAGCCCCCGCTCCTCGGCGATGTGCATAAATATGCTCTCCGCCATGGGCGATCTGCAGATATTTCCATGGCAAATGAACAAAATTCTTTTCAATTTATTCATATTTCAATATATTTTACCTGATTTTGAAAAAATTTTTCTTCATTTTGCAATTTTTTTATGAAAAACGATTGCAATTTTTTCATTTCTATGTTATAGTGTAGACATGAAAGTATTTGCCGAACGGCTTATGGAGATGCGTAAAGAGAGAGGCTTGTCGCAGGCGACTGTTGCAAGAGATTTGGGCGTGAGCTTGGGGATCGTCTGCTATTGGGAAACCAATAAGAGCGATCCGACCGCATCCAACATCGCGAAGGTTGCACGTTACTTCAACGTGTCGTCCGATTATCTCCTCGGTCTTGCAGACTGAGTTACCCTATCCCCCCAAACCGACAACTGAATATTTTTTGCGGCACTTCGGTGTCGGTTTGAAACCGAAACTTCGGTTGTTTTTTCTTATGAAAATATAGCTCCGGCGATCGTCAGAGCTTTTTTATTTTTTCCGCGAGCGCCTCTTCGAGGGCGTTCACCCCGCACAGCGGCGAGCGTTCGGGCGTGAAATTCCCCGCGAAATATTCAAGATACCTTCTCCCCTCTTCCTCTTCTTTGTCGGTGAGCCCCTCGCACTCCAAAAGGCGGGAGAGCGTTTCTTTCGCTCTCCCCTCTTCCCCCGCCGAGAGCAGATACTGCGCCTGCAACAAAAGAAGGGCGTGATAGGCGGGAAGATCTTCCCGCACGACGGGCGCGCCGAAGAGAAGGTCTTCGGAAAGGTCGGAATACTTCCCCGATATAAAATCCCCTGCGCGGTGAGCACGCGGAGCATGACTTCCTCTTCGGGACGGTTTTTGAGTAGCCCCAAAAGGACGGCTCCGTCCGTTTTGCCGACGGAAAGTTCGGCGGGAAGAAGAGCGCGCACCCCTTCGTAGAACACGAAGCCCGACAGCGCGCCGCAAAAGATCGGTCTTGCGGGCAGAAGCAGCCACAAGAGAAAGAGCGTTGCGCCGAGCGCAATGTTCACGACCGCTCCGCCGAGGGTGAGCGCGATCGATTTCCCCTTGACATGCTTGCCGTTTCTGGGGTACATCGCCGTCTCCCCTGCGACCGAGTCCCGCAGAAAGGGGTGAAAACGGAAGCGGGCGGGCTTCATGCCCGCAAGCGCGCCGAAGAGGAGGTGCCCGCACTCGTGCAGGAGAACGGGAAGCCCTACCGCCGCAAGCGCGACCGCCAAGGGAAACTGCCAAAGCTCCGCATCCCCGCGCGGAAATTCTTTGAGCGGCGGAATAAACACACTGATCAGCAACATGCCGATCCCGAACACGGCAAAGAGCGCGCCGTCCGCAATGTGATATAAAATTCGCTTGGTCCTGCCGCTCATTCCGCCCCCCGCAAGTGGCAATAGCCCTCTAAATTGTCCCGATCGGAGGCATAGACCCCGTTCAGAGAGAGTTGTTTCATGATCTCCGAAAGCAAGAGCGCACCGCCCGCGATGACGTCCGCGCGGCGTTCGTCCATGCCCTTTATCTTTTTTCGCTCCTCAACGGAGAGGGCGAGAAGCCTGTCCGAAAGGGCGGCGATCTGCTCCTTCGGCATGTAAAAGTCCTGAATTTTTTGCCCGTCGTACTCCGTTAACCCGAGCAGGACGGAGGCGAGCGTAGAGCCCGTGCCGCCGATCGCATACATCTTCCCCGCGGGGCATACCCCCCGA
>CANRCY010000196.1 GCA_947629225.1 uncultured Clostridia bacterium
CCCCGCTTGATCTCCTCGGCGGAGAAACCCAAGAGTCTCGCCGCGGCAAATGCCGCAAGGGCGTCCGTCGCCATGACCCTGCCCACCGCGCTGAGTTTCACGCGCACGAGCGGGATCCCCTTCTCCGAGACGGTAAAGGAGTACCTCTCCCCCACGCTCCTCAGCTCCACGGCGCGGACGTCCCCGCCGTTGAGCCCGAAGCTCAGCGCATGCGGGATTTTTCTCGCGCGGAGATCGTCGTCGCAGACGACGACCCGCTCCGAATTTTTCGCAAAGCCGAGATAGGCTTCGAACAGTTCCTCTTCGTTCGCGTAACAGTCGGTATGGTCGAGATCGGTGTTGAGAATGACCCCGATCTCGCTTTTGAGGGATAAAAAACTTCTTCCGAATTCGCACGCCTCGGTGACGAAGTACTCCCCGCCCGTCGAAAAATAGTTGGAGAGCTCGCTGTCTTCGCCGCCGATGTGGCAGGTGAAAGGACGTCCCGCCGCGCGGAAGATGTGCGCGAGCATGGCGGAAGTGGAGGTCTTCCCGTGGCATCCCGCGACCGAAACGACGTGCGGAAACCCGCCCGCGATCTCTCCGAGCAGTTCGGCGCGGGGAATGAGGCGTTTGCCGCTCCTCTCCGCCGCCGCAAGTTGGGGGTGTCCCTTGGGGATCGCCGCCGTGTAGACGACGTTGCCTTCCCCGATCTCCTCGCCGTCGCCGATCGAGACGGGGATCCCCTCCTTTTCGAGCGCACGGGTAAACGCGCTCTCGCGCATATCGCTCCCCCGCACCCGTTCGCCCCTGTCCCGCAACAGGCGGGCAAGAGCGCTCATGCTTACGCCGCCGATCCCGATAAAGTAAAAGCCGCCCTTCTCCGAAAGCATACTTCATCGTATGCCGCCGCCCTTTGAAGGGTGAAAAAAACGCACCCTTGCAAGGTGCGTTTTTTTGTGTGGATTTTTAAGAAATGGGGACGACGTTTACGGCACGAAGCTTTCCGCTGTCCTTGGGATCGGGTTCGGTTTCGAACGTGACCTTCTGCCCTTCTTTCAAAGTGCGGAACACGCCCGCTTCCGCCTGAATGGCGGAGAAGTGCACAAACACGTCGTCGCCTCCCTCGTCGGGAGAGATGAACCCGTAGCCCTTTCCATCATTGAACCACTTCACAGTTCCGTTCACAAATATTACCTCCTGTGGCGCCGTTGTGAAAGTAACCGCCCCGGAAAACACAAGAGGCTTTTCCGAAAGTCATCAGTTTTTTCAGTGCCTTTATTATTATATCAACGCCGCCTTCGATTGTCAATAACAATTTCGGAAAAAATTGTTATTTTCTCAAATATTTTTCTATCATCTCCGACTGGTTGCGCGAGAACTCTTCGAGCTCCTCGGGTTTGAGTCTGCGGTATGCGAGCAGGGCGAGATAATAGATCTGCATCGCCGCCGCCCGTCTCGTTTCCCCTTCCGCGCCTTTGAGCGCCTGCACTGCGGGGGAAGCCGTGTTGACGACGAGGGTAACGCTCTCCTCTTCCTCCTCCATGCGGTAGAAGGAATTCATTTCGGACATTCTGCGCGCAAATTCGGGGACGTTCACGACCGCGGGAACTCCTTCGTCTTTGAGTTTTTCGGTCTTGACCGCCGCCTTTTTGCCTTCGAGGGCGGTTTGGAAGATCTCTTCGAGTTCCTTGTCTTCCCCGCTCTCTTCCTTCAACGCGCCCGCAACGTCGGCGTCGATGCGCAAAAAGCGCACGCGGGTAGGATTCTTATATTCGAGGTAGCTGATAAAGTGGGGGTCGATAAAGGTATCGCAGAGAATGGCGTCGAGCCCCGCTTCTTTGAACATCTTCACATACTGCGCCTGTTTGTTCATGTCGGAGACGTAGTACACCGCCTGCGGCTCTTTGCCCTGCTCGCTCTCCTCTTTGGTGACCTCTTCGCCGTAAAAGCTCTCCACGGGGCGGTACTCGCCCGCGAGGTTCTTGTAGATGATGATGTCCTTGACCCGATCGTAGAACTTATCGTCCTTGATACAGCCGAATTTGACGAAGTTGGCGAGGTCCTGCCAACAGCTTTCGTACCGCTCCCTGTCGTTTTTGTAAAGTTCGGTGAGCTTGTCGGCGACCTTTTTGGTGATGTGCGCCGCGATCTTCTGCACCTGCTTGTCGTTTTGCAGGAAGGAACGGGAGACGTTGAGCGGAATGTCGGGGCAGTCCAAAACGCCGTTCAGAAGCATGAGGAATTCGGGAATGACTTCCTTGATGTTGTCGGCGATGTACACTTGGTTACAGTAGAGTTTGACCTGCCCGCGTTCGAGTTCCACCTGCTTCTTTACCTTGGGGAAGTAGAGGATCCCCTTGAGGTTGAAGGGATAGTCCATGTTGAGATGGATCCAGAAGAGCGGGTCGCGGTAGTCGTGGAAGGTCTCGCGGTAAAAGGTCTTATACTCCTCTTCGGTGCAGTCCTTGGGCTGTTTGAGGTAGAGGGGCTCAGGCGTATTGACGGGCTTGTCCTCTTCCGTGCCCTTGGGATTGAGATAAATTTCGTAGGGCATGAAGGAGCAGTACTTGTTGAGGAGCCTGCGCACTTCGAACTCCTTCAAAAACTCCTTCTCTTCGGGGGCGAGATGCATGACGATCTTGGTGCCTCTCCCCTCTTTTTCGCACGTTTCGATGGTATAGGTGCTCTCGCCGTCCGAGCTCCAATGCACGGCGGGCGCGGCGTCGAGGTACGACTTTGTGAAGATCTCGATGTTCTCCGAGACCATATAGGCGGAATAGAAGCCGAGCCCGAAATGCCCGATAATGCCGTCTCCGCCCGCTTTTTCGTATTTTTCGACGAAATCCGCCGCCCCCGAAAAGGCGATCTGCGTGATGTACTTCTCCACTTCCTCTTCGGTCATGCCGATCCCGTTGTCCTCGACGGTGAGGGTCTTTGCCTTTTC
>CANRCY010000197.1 GCA_947629225.1 uncultured Clostridia bacterium
CGCCGCCGCGCGCGCTCTTCTCAAGTCACCCTTGCGGTGAGGGCCGTCGAGGACCATCTGGTCGCCCGTGAAGGCGTGGACGGTCGTCATGATGCCCGAGACGATGGGATAGACGTTGTTGAGGGTATTCGCCATCGGCGCGAGGCAGTTGGTCGTGCAGCTTGCGGCGGAGATGACCGTGTCCGTGGGCTTCAAGGTCTTTTCGTTGACGCCATAGACGATGGTGGGAAGATCGTTGCCCGCGGGAGCGGAGATGACGACCTTCTTCGCGCCGGCGTCGATGTGCGCCTGCGCCTTCGCTTTGGACGTGTAGAAGCCCGTGCATTCGAGCACGACGTCCACGTCGAGCTCCTTCCACGGAAGATTCTTTGCGTCCTTCTCCTCATAGATCTTGATGGTCGTGCCGTCCACGGTGAGCGTTCTGTCCTCATCGTTGGCGAACACCTTGTCGGCGAGGGCATATCTGCCCTGCGCGCTGTCGTACTTCAAAAGATGCGCGAGCATCGAAGGAGTGGTGAGGTCGTTGATCGCGACGATCTCATAGCCCTTTGCGTTGAACATCTGGCGGAAAGCGAGACGGCCGATGCGCCCGAATCCGTTGATAGCGACTTTTACGTTTGCCATTGAGAAATCCTCCAATATGATCCGACGGTCTGCGTCGTTTTTTCGTGCTCTATTATAGCACGGTTTTTTTCGCGCGTCAACGATTTTATCCAATTTTTCCCACCGCCTTCTCAAAGCATGAGAAGGATGCTCGCAAATTGCAAAGAAGTCCCGATCAGCACAAAAAGATGCCACACGGAATGAAAATATCGCACTTTTTTTCCGAAACCGAAGAAGGCGATGCCCGCGGTGTAGGAGATCCCGCCCGCAAGAAGCAGCCAAAAACAGGCGGCGCTCACGCGCGGAAGGAGGGCGGGAAGAAAGGCGATTGCCATCCAGCCCATCACGACGTAGAGCACCATCGAGATCGCTTTGATGACGCGGTTGTTCATCGCGATCGCGTTCATCGTGATCCCCGCTACGGCGCACGCCCATTGCGCGCCGAAAACGATCCACCCGATCAGGGTCCCGTAGAGCGGGATGAGGCAATAGGGTGTGTACGTCTCCGCGATGAGCAAAAAGATGGTGCAGTGGTCGAAGATGCGGAATACCTTCTTCGCCCCGCCGCGCGGCAAGAAATGATAGAGCGCGCTCATCGTGTACAGCACGACGACGCCAAAGCCGAACGCCGAGACAGAGAGAATTGCCCGCGTCCCCTGCGCAAGGAGGGCAAGCACGATCCAAAACGCAAGCCCGCACGCGCCCCCGACAATGTGCGATACGGCGTTGAAGATCTCCTCCCCCTTCGTATAAACGGGCAGAGCCCGCGCTTTGCATACAGCTTCCATGATCCCCTCCGAACGTTTTTCCCCATGATAGCGCATTTGCGCCCCATCGGGCAACCTATTGTTTTTGTCCGCCGCGCTACTGTCGGTTTGGGCAGTTCTTTCGCTATGATTGCCGATTCTACACAAAAAAATCCCTCTCTACGCAGAGTAGAGAGGGCTCTATCGCCATTTGGGGCGGATACGGTGCATTTTATTTGCGGAACACAATGAGCAAAACGATGATGGCGACGGTGACGACGGCGCCGATCGAATAGGTGACGATGCGGATCTTCTTGATCTTTTGGTCGGAGAGGGGCTGGTATCCCGCAGGAGTGAGTTCCTTCTTGCAGTGCGGACATTGCGTCATGTGGTCGAGGACGGGCGTGCCGCAATAGGGACACGCCACGGTGTGACGGTCGAGCCTCTGCGCCTTTTTCTTTTTCGCATCCTCATAGACGGTCGTCTTTTTCATGATCCGATTATACCATGTTTGCGTGCGTTTTGCAAGCATTTGCCATAGAGGAAAAATTTGACCCGCCTCATTTTTTCGGAAATAGCTTTACAAGCGGGGCATTTTGATGTATGATATTGGGGATCGAAAGAAAAGCGAGGTCGCCATGAAGAAGAAGGAAGGGACGGAATTTCCCGCGGATCTTTCTGCGGAGCCCCAAAAAACGCAGATGACCATCTACGAATATGAGGAAAAATACTCCCGCCGCCAAAATGCGCGGGGGGCGCGGCGCATTCTGTGGATCCTTGCCGCCATCGTCGGGATCCTGCTCTTTGCGTGCCTCTTTATGATCGCCGTCCGCGTCTATGAATTTCATGAGATCGCGGGGTATGTTGCGGGAGGGCTGTGCCTGCTCCTCTATATCTTCTGCTTCATCGTGCCCGTCGTCAAGATCCTGAAAACGGGGTATTTCATCACCAATGTCAACGCGTTCAACGCGCGCAAGGCGCAACGGCACAATAAGAAACTGCGCCGCACCATCGCGGATAAGATCATCGACCTCACCGCCAAAGTGGACGGCGTGGGTTGGTACGACTCGGAGACGGTGGGAAAGCTCGCCATCGCCGCCAAGACGGGGGACGACGAGGGCATCAAGAAAAATCTCACCCTCCTCTATCGCGGTTCGGTCAAGAAGTCGGCGAAGGCGCTCATCGCAAAGAGTTCACTCAAATCCGCCGCCTATTCCGCCCTCTCCCAGACGGCGAAGGTGGACGCCGTGCTCGTCGTCTTTGTCAATTTGCAACTTGTCAAGGATCTCGTCTACCTGTATGGGTTCCGCCCCTCGGACGCGCGGCTCGTGCGCATCCTCGTGACCGTGCTCCACAATTCCCTCGTCGCCTACGGGCTCGGGGGGCTCAACGTGGGCAGTTCCGTCGTGCAGATGATGGGCAACGCGGTCAAGGGCATCCCCATCCTCGGGAATGCGATCGCCGCCATCGTGGATTCCTCCGTGCAGGGGCTCGTCAACGGTACGCTGACGACGGTCATCGGCTACCAGACCATCAAGTACCTCAACAAGGAATACCGCCTGCAGAA
>CANRCY010000198.1 GCA_947629225.1 uncultured Clostridia bacterium
GATGATACGGCTCCCGCGGTAGACGAGCCCCTTTTCGTAGAGGCGGCAGAACGCCTCGCGGACCGCCTTGGAACAGCGTTCGTCGAGCGTGAAGGCGAGCCTGTCCCAATCGCAGGAAGAGCCGAGTTTTTTCAGCTGAGAGACGATCTTTCCGCCGTACTGCTCCTTCCATGCCCATGCGCGGCGCAAGAATTCTTCCCTGCCGAGGGACTCTTTGTCCGTGCCCTCTTCGCGGAGCTTTTCGACGATTTTATGTTCGGTCGCAAGCGACGCGTGGTCGGTCCCGGGGAGCCAGAGGACGGAATACCCCTGCATCCGCTTGAAACGGGCGATGGTGTCCTGCATGGTCTCGTCCATCGCGTGCCCCATGTGGAGCTGTCCCGTGATGTTGGGCGGGGGCATCATGACCGTAAAAGGAACTTTTTTGGGGTCAATTTCGGCATGGAAACACTTCTCTTCCACCCACTCCGCGTAAATGCGGTCCTCGAATTCCTTGGGATTGTACGTCGTTTGCATTTCTTTCATGTTTCTTCACCTTTATGAGCGCGATTATTTCCATTATATTCCTTTTGGGTGCGATTGTCAATTATTCCCGCCGCGACATAGGATATATTATCCTAAAATTTTTCGGAGATTTGCTATGAAAAAAATACTTACGCTTCTGGCGGCAGGGTCGTTTGCACTGCTTTCCCTTTCCGCCTGCGGAAAAACGGGCGACGGGACAAAGACCCTTCGCATCAACGAAGTGACCCACTCTATCTTTTACGCCCCCATGTACCTTGCCGAGACGCTCGGCTACTTCGGGGAAGAGGGCATCAAGGTCGAGTTCACCAACGGGGGCGGCGCGGACAACGTGATGTCTGCCGTGCTCTCGGGAGATACCGACATCGGCTTCTGCGGTCCCGAAGCGGCGCTCTATGTGCAGCTCGGCGGCGCGGGAGACCTCCCCACCGTGTTCGGGCAGCTCACCAAGCGGGACGGCTCCTTCCTGCTCTCGCGCAAGGAAGAGCCCGACTTCAAATGGACCGACCTCAAAGGCAAAGAAATTTTAGCGGGTCGCCGCGGCGGCGTGCCCGCCATGACCTTTGAGTATGTGCTCAAAGAAAACGGCTTTACGGAGGACGAGATCGACCTCAACTTCGACGTCTCCTTCAACAACATGACGGCGGCGTTCCTCGAAGGGACGGCGGAATACTGCACCGTCTTCGAGCCGACCGCCTCCGAGGTGCAGGCGGAAGGCAAGGCGTTCATCGTGGCTGCCGTGGGCGACGCCTCGGGAGAGGTCCCCTACACTTCCTTCATCGCCAAACGCAGCTGGCTCGACAAAAACAGGGACACCGCAAAGGGATTCCTGCGGGCAGTCATGCGGGCGATCGACTTTGCCGTAAACGCCGACCCCGACGAAGCGGCGACCTACCTCTATAAACAATTTCCCACCACTTCTTATGCCTCGATCGTGACGAGCTTGGAAAGTTACAGGCGCATCGACTCGTGGCAGAAGGATATGCAGATGACGGAGGCGAGCTTCGAGCGTTTGCAGGACATTATCCAATCGGCGGGACAGCTCCCCGAGCGCGGAAGTTTTGCAAAGCTCACCGACAACTCCCTCGCAAAGGAAGTGTACGAAGAATTGAACAAATAGCCCGCCCCGCCCAAGGGGAGAAGGGGGCATTCAAAGGAAGAACACCATGAAAGAGAACATTCTGACGTTCCGTGACGTCAAACTGATCTACCATACGGTGCGGGGAGAGACCGTTGCCGCGGAGGGGCTGAGCTTTACCGTAAAAGAGGGAGAATTCGTTGCGATCATCGGTCCCTCGGGTTGCGGGAAGAGCACCCTCCTCTCCCTCGCGGCGGGGCTGTTGAAGCCCTCGGAGGGCGACGTGTTGCGGCAGGGAAGCGTGGGATATATGCTCCAACGCGACGAACTTTTCCCTTGGCGCACCATTGAAAAGAATCTGTTGCTTCCCCTCGAGATCGGAAAAAAACTTACCCCCAAGGCGCGGGAGGAGACGAGAAAACTCGCGGAAAAGTACGGGCTCGGCGACTTTCTCGCAAGCTACCCCGCCGAGCTTTCGGGCGGGATGCGGCAACGCGCGGCGCTCATCCGCACCCTTGCCATGGGTCCCGACATCCTGCTCCTCGACGAGCCCTTTTCCGCGCTCGACTACCAGACCCGCCTCAGGGTGACGCAGGACGTTGCGGAGATCATCCGCAGGGAGAAAAAAAACGCCCTTCTGATCACGCACGACATCTCGGAAGCCATTTCGCTCGCCGACCGCGTGATCGTCCTCACGAGCCGCCCCGCCCGCGTGGCGCATATCCATGAGCTGGGATTCGAAGAGACAAATCCCCTGAAACGAAGAGAAAACAGGCAGTTTTCGGTCTGGTTCGAACTGCTCTGGAAGGAGTTGAACGCATGAAACACAAATGCAAAGATTTTTCCGCGGAGCACCTTCTCTGGCTGAAAAAGAGGAAAATCCGCCTCGCGCTCGTGTGGGCGCTCCGCGTCGGGCTCTTGCTCTTTGTGCTCCTCTTTTGGGAACTGAGCACGCGGCTCGGGTGGGCGGACCCCTTCTTCGTGAGTTCCCCTTCCCGCATTGCGGCGACCGTCGCTTCCCTCTACCGCGAAGGGACCCTCTTTTACCATATCGGCACGACCCTTTGGGAGACCCTCGTCGGCTTTGCCGTGGCGATCGCCCTCGGCTATACCGTTGCCCTGCTCCTGTGGTGGAGCGATCTGCTGCGGCGGGTGCTCGAACCCTACATCGCGGTGCTCAACGCCCTGCCCAAGATCGCCATGGGTCCGCTCATCATCATCTGGTGCGGCACGGGGAGCAAGGCGATCGTCTTTATGACCGTTCTCGTCGGAATCATCATCGTGATCATGCACATGCTGTCGGCGTTCCTCGA
>CANRCY010000199.1 GCA_947629225.1 uncultured Clostridia bacterium
CGTGTTTACCCTTGCCTACCCCTTGATGGGTGGAGCGGCGCAATTCTGTTCAACAGCGCAGTGCGCTGTGAACTGCGCCGCGACAGGAGCGCTGGCAAACGCGACGGGGTTTTGGCGGTCCCTGCCGTCAAAACGGGTGGCGCGAGCAAAGCGAGCGACGGAAGGGGTGTCGTAATGCAAAACACCCCCTCAGTCACGCAAGGGCGCGTGAC
This sequence comes from uncultured Clostridia bacterium, assembly GCA_947629225.1. GTDB lineage: Bacteria > Bacillota > Clostridia > Christensenellales > Borkfalkiaceae > Gallimonas. Next base: position 213 of record CANRCY010000199.1, read on the forward strand.
AGCTCCCCCTCAAGGGGGAGCCAAGGGACAGCAAGCGCCTCGGCGGGTTCTAAATATCGTCCCGCACACGTTCTAAAAAACGTCATTCCGAGCGTAGTCGAGGAATCTCTACTTCATTATAAAAATGCGAGATTTCTCGATTCCGCTTCGCTCCACTCGAAATGACAAGGGGTGGGCATGTATTAGAATCCGCCCCACACCCCTACCCCTCTCCCACGGAGAGGGTAAGCAGCTCCCCCTCAAGGGGGAGCCAAGGAACTTCCACAACTAAAAATAGCGGTATCGTTTGCGGCAACAAGATACGCCGCCCGAAGCGAATGCTTCGGGCGGCGTTGCAATGAACATTGTTTACACCAATTCGATGACTGCGGCTTCGGCTGCGTCGCCGCGGCGCTGACCGAGGAGATAAATCCTCGTGTATCCGCCGCCTTGACCGAGCTCTTCCTTCCGCTGAGCATACTTGGGTGCGATCTCGTTGAACAGCTTTTCGATGAGCGGGTGCTGGATCTGCTCCGTGCGCTTCTTATAGTCCTTCTTGCTCTCGGAAAACGCCTTGATCTCTTGCAGATCGTAGGTCTTGGCGATGATCGCGCGACGGGCGGCAAGTTTCTTGGGACCGTCCTTTACGGAGGTGGTCTTTACGTCCTTGCCCTTCTTGTCCTTGATGATGACGTCGTATTCCACAACGTCGTCATAGGTGTTTACCGCCTTCGTAATGAGCTTTTCGACATAAGGTTGAAGCTCTTTTGCGCGTGCCGCCGTTGTTTCGAGCCTTCCGTACCAAAGGAGCTGGGAAGCCTGCCCTCTCAGCAAAGCGATTCTCTGTTTGGTTGTTTTACCCAATTTACCCGGCATAATTTAATCCTCCTTTTTTTCCAGCGAAAGACCGTATTGCTCGAGTTTCTGGATCACTTCGTCGAGGGACTTCTTGCCAAGGTTGCGCACTTTGAGCATTTCGTCCTCCGTTTTGGAGATGAGGTCTTCCACGGTGTGAATATTTGCTCTCTTTAAGCAGTTGTAGGAACGGACAGAGAAATCCATTTCCTCGATCTTCATGGAGAGGATCTGCTGCTGCTTGTCGTCGTCCGTCTTTACAAGGATGTCCATATCCTTGATGCTATCGGAAAGATTGACGAACAGACTGATATGGTCCTGCATGATCTTGGCGGCGAGCGAAACGATCTCTTTGCCCGAGAAGGTCCCGTCCGTCCAGACCTCGATCGTGAGCCTGTCATGGTCGATATTCTGCCCCACGCGCGCCGCTTCCACGTTGTAGTTCACTTTTTGGACGGGCGTATAGATGGAGTCGATGGGAATATAGTCGATGATGGGCTGTTTGTTGTCTTTGGCGGGGTGATAGCCTCTGCCTCTGCCGATGGTGATCTCCATATCGATCTTGCCGCCCGCGTCTACCGTGCAGATATATTGGTCGGCATTCACGATCTCCACCTCGGCGTCCTGCGCGATATCGCTCGCATGGATAACGGCAGGTCCCTCTTTGCAGAGCCGAAGGGTCTTGGTATAATCTTTATCGGTGATCTTGGTTTTGATGGCAAGGAGTTTCAGGTTGAGAATGATCTCCGTAACGTCTTCCTTCACCCCGGGGATAGCGGAAAACTCGTGTTTTACGCTGCCATCCATAAAACGGATCCCCTGTGCCGCGGCGCCCGGGAGCGCAGACAGCAAAATTCTTCTCAGACAGTTGCCTATCGTAAGACCGAAGCCCTTTTCAAGCGGTTCGACGACGATCTTCGCATACGACTTTTCCTCGTTTTCGACCACTTCGATCTTGGGCATATCCATTTCGATCATAAAGTTACCTCCTTTTATATAAAATTACTTGGAGTACAATTCGACAATCATATGCTCAGCAATCTGGCTGTCAACGTCCTCACGGGTAGGAAGCGCCAAAATTTTGCCTTCCAGCTTCTCGGGATCGAATTCGAGCCACTTGGGCATATTCGCAACCTTCATCGTCTTGATCTGTTCGAAGAACTTGTTGTTTTTGCGGTTTTCCTTCACCGTGATAACGTCGCCGACTTTCACGCTGTACGAAGGAACGTTGACCGTTCTTCCGTTCACCATAAAGTGGGAGTGGTTCACGAGTTGGCGGGCTTGCGTGCGGGATGCGCCCACGCCCATGCGGAAGATCACATTGTCGAGCCTTCTTTCGAGCAGGGAGAGCATGTTCTCGCCCGTAATCCCTTTCATTCTGTCCGCCAGCTCATAGTAGTGGCGGAACTGCCCTTCCTGCACGCCGTAAATGCGCTTCGTCTTCTGCTTTTCGCGGAGCTGCAAGCCGTATTCGGAAATCTTTCTCCTGATTGCGGAGGGCGCCTTTCCGGGAGGCGTGGGGCGTTTGTTGTAGGGGCACTTGTCGAGGTAGCACTTCTCGCCCTTCAAAAAGAGCTTGTTCCCCTCTCTTCTGCAAAGTTTACATTTTGCGTCTCTGTATACTGCCATCTTCTTGCCTCCTTAAACTCTTCTGCGCTTGGGCGGTCTGCATCCGTTGTGGGGAATGGGAGATACGTCCGAAATGAGGGTGACTTGGAGCTCGCAGTTTGCGAGCGCGCGGATCGCGGACTCTCTGCCCGCGCCGGGACCCTTGACATACACTTCCACAAAGCGCAGCCCGTGCTCTTTTGCGGCCTTTGC
>CANRCY010000200.1 GCA_947629225.1 uncultured Clostridia bacterium
CGCCGCCATGGGCACTGCCGAACCGCCCGCCGAGCCGATGAGCGGATTGATCTTCCCTTTTGTGAGCTTGCACATGAGCTTTGCCGTGAGGAGCCCGCCGATCGTGCCGCAGTAGAAGGCGACGACGCCGATGAGAATGATGCTCAACGTGTTTGTCGTGAGGAAGATGTCCCCCTTTGCCTTACAGCCGACGGCAATGCCGAGGAAAATGGTGACCGTATTCATGAGCCCGTGCTGTGCCTGCGTGGAGAGCCGTTCGACGACCCCCGACTCGCGGAACAAATTCCCGAGCATGAGCATGCCGAGGAGAGGCACTGCGTCGGGCAAGAGAAGTCCCACGACCAAGGTGACTGCCACGGGGAAGATGATCTTCTCCACTTTGGAGACCTGGCGGAGGGGTTTCATGCGGATCATGCGCTCTTTCTTGGTGGTGAGGAGCCGCATGATGGGCTTTTGGATAAAGGGAATGAGCGCCATATAGGAATACGCGGCAATGGCGATCATGGGCAGAAGGTCGGGGGCGAGCGTCTTGGCGACGTAGATCGCCGTGGGACCGTCCGCGCCGCCGAAGCCGAGAAGCATTGCGCCGAACAGAGCGATGAAGATCCCGAGCTGCGCGCCCGCGCCGATGAACATGCTCTTGGGGTTGGCGATGAGCGGACCGAAGTCGGTCATCGCGCCGATCCCGAGGAAGATGAGCGGCGGATAGATGACCTTATCCACGCCGTAGTAGAGATACCACAGCAGTCCCCTGTTCTCCACAAGATCGTAGGTGTGCGCTTCGTCCATATAGGTCCCCCACAACACTTTTTCCGCGCCGGGAAGGTTAATGAGGAACATGCCGAAGGCGATGGGCAAGAGGAGCATGGGCTCTGCCTTGAATTTGATCGCCACAAAGACCAACACGCACGCGATCGCGAGCATAACATAGTTCTGCCACGATCCCTGCGAGAGCCCCATGGACTGCCATAGATCGGAAAAGATCTTTCCGACGTCGAGTGCAAGTAAATTCTGCATGTAGTTTCTCCGTTAGGCGATGACGGCGAGGACCGCGTCCGATTCGACGTTCGCGCCCTTTTGGACTTGATAGGTGATGACCCCGTCGCAAGGAGCGGTGATGTCGTTGTCCATCTTCATCGCTTCAAGCACGAGGATGGGCTGGTCCTTTTTGACCGCCGCCCCGTTTGCAAAGAGCAAATTTTTGATGAGCCCGGGGAAGGGAGAAACGACCTTTGTGCCGCTGAGATTCGCCTTGGGCGCAACGGGAGCGGGAGCCGCCGCCATCGCGGGAGCCGCCGAAGCCGCGGGAGCCGCGCCTTGGCTGACTTCCTCCACGCCCACTTCATACCGTTTTCCGTCCACAGTGATAATAAAATTCCGCATAAAGCTCTCCTTATGATGTTTGTGATTTTATTCTCGGTCGCCCGCCTCGTTACGGAGAGGGTCATTCCCGCCCCGCGCGTGAGCGTCATTCCGAGCCGAACTGCTAAAACGAAGTCCGAACAACAACTCCCCGAGGGAATCTTGCTACGTTTAAGTAGATTAAAACCAAACCCGAACGCAACAAGATGCCTTCGCGGATTGGCAAAGCGGACTGCGTAAATACGTTTCGGCTCAGCATGACGTTAAAATTGTCATTTCGAGCGGAACGGAGTGTAGCCGAGAAATCTCTGCCTTACAACCTTTTTATTCTCCGCACGACGAAGTCGCACTTTTGGGGGGCTTCCTCGTAGTACGCGGCAAGCGCGGCGGCGATCGCCGCCACCGTTTCGGGGGGAATGCCTTCCGCTTCGGGCAGAACGCTGTTCACTGCCGAAGCCCTCTCCTCGCGCTTGCGCTTTCTGCCGCTCAGCTTGCTCATGAGAAAGCCAAGCAGGGTAAAAATACAAATGAGAAGAGCGATCCCCGCAAAGACGAACGCGAACCCGAACACGGCGTAAAACGCGCCTTCTCCGAGGTCGAATTTGAAAAAACCGTCGAGCAAATTCAACATCTCTTCACCTCAAAAGCATTTGGAGCGCGGCGATGAGATATTGCTTTGTAAAGCGGGGCTCGATCACATTGTCGAGATAGCCCCCCTTTGCCGCATTCACGGGGTCGGCGTGCTCGCGAGAGTACCGTTCGAGGAGCGCTTCCTTCCCCTCCCCGCTTCCGCCGTAGAAGATCTCCGCGCCCTTTTCCCCTTCGAAGAGAGAAATTTCCGCGCCCGCGAGGGCGAACGTAAAGTCAAAGCCCGCCGATTTCGCCGCAAACAGCGAATAGCCGAGCCCGACCGCTCTGCCCGTGACGACGGAAATTTTCGCCGTGTCGATCGCGTCGAGAAGGCTGAGATAGTCGGCGATCTCTTTGAGAAGCGCGCTGTCGTTGGCGGCGAGGGTCTCCTCTGCGCCGAGACAGTCCACAAACAGCACGAGCGGCAGTCCGTATGCGTACGCGAGCCCCGCAAACGCGCCGATCTTTTTCATTACGGTTTCGTTGAGCCTCGCGCTTTCGAACACGATCGCCGCCGCAGCAATCCCGCCGATCCGCCCCAAGACCGTCTTGACTTCGGGCGCGCAGACTGCGCCGAGTTCGAGCCCGTCCTCGATGAGGGCGAGCACTTCCTTCGCCCCGAAGTCTCCCTCGAGCGCGGGCGCGGGAGCGTTGAGTTCGGTCTCCACCGTGCCGCCGCCGAGCAGTTCGACGAGGAATTTGATGTGCGCCGCCGCCTCTTCGAGGTCTCTGACGGGGACGGCGGGGAGAATTGCGTTCTTTAAGGCTTCGTAGCCTCCCACTTCCTCTTTTTTCAGCTCCTTGCCCGCCTTGGCGGAGAGCACGAAGGGGCTCGAGACGCAGAGCGCGCCCTCTTTGAGGAAGAAGACGACGT
>CANRCY010000201.1 GCA_947629225.1 uncultured Clostridia bacterium
GTACTTGGACGTAGCAAGATTCCCTCGGAGAGTTGCTATTCGGACTTCGTATTATCCAATACGGCTCGGAATGACGCATTGGCGCGGGGGGAGAGGGCACCGTTTTGCGTCATGCTGAGCCGTAATTTGAATACGCAGTCCGATTTGCCAATCCGCGAAGGCATCTTGGTACGTTCGGGTTTGGTTTTAATCGTACTTGGACGTAGCAAGATTCCCTCGGAGAGTTGCTATTCGGACTTCGTATTGCCTAATACGGCTCGGAATGACGCATTGGTATGGCTCGACATGACAGTTGGGGGGCTGTATGGGTGTTTTTAGTTGCTAATTTTTGTAAATTTTGCTATACTGAGCGTATGGATAACAAACCGTTTATCGATAAAGTCAAAATTACCGTGAAGGCGGGCGACGGCGGCGACGGAATGAATTCTTTCAAAGCCTATAAAGGCAAACCCGCATGCGGTCCCGACGGCGGCGACGGCGGCGACGGCGGCTGCGTCTATCTCCTCGCCGACCGCAATACGACCGACCTCCTCGCCTTCCGCTTCACTTCCAAATTCTTCGCGGGAAACGGCGAACGCGGCGGCTCCAACCAATGCTCGGGCAAACGCGGGGAGGACGTTGTCATCAAAGTCCCCTGCGGCACCCTCGTCCGCGACGCGGAATCGGGCAAGATCGTCTGCGACGCCTTCGAGGACGGCGAAAAAATACTCCTTCTCTCGGGCGGAAGAGGCGGAAAGGGAAACGTCCGCTTTACCACCGCGCGCCGCCATGCCCCCAATTTCGCGCAGAAAGGGGTCGCTACCAAGCCTCACGTCCTGGTGCTCGAAATGAAGGTCATCGCCGACGTCGGGCTCGTCGGGTTCCCCAATGTCGGGAAAAGCACTCTGCTCTCCAAAATTTCCGCCGCGAGACCCAAGATCGCCGACTATCACTTTACCACTCTCTCCCCCAATCTGGGCGTTGTAAAGCTCTGTGCCGAGAGCTTTGTCGCCGCCGATATCCCCGGGCTCATCGAGGGCGCAAGCCGCGGCGCGGGGCTCGGACACGACTTCTTGCGCCACATCGAACGCACCCGCATGATCGTGCACGTCGTCGATATTTCGGGCATGGAGGGAAGAGATCCGCTCGACGATTTCGTCAAGATCAACGCCGAACTTTCTGCCTATTCCGAAAAACTCGCCGCGCTCCCCATGCTCGTTGCCGCAAACAAGTGCGATTGCTTCGGCGCGGAGGAGAATCTGAAAGCCTTCCGCAAAAAATACGGCAAAAAGTACCGCATTTTCCCCATTACCGCGCTCACGGGAGAGGGGACGGAGGAACTCGTGCGCGCATGCTGTGAACTTTTGGCGACCTTGCCGCCGCGGGAACGGATCCCCGCCGACGAGGACTTCGCGCTCGAAACGGACGAGGGGCTCACCTGCGAGATCTTCAGGGACGAGGACGGCGCTTTTGTGCTGACGGGCGGGCTCATCGATATGCTCTGCCGCAACGTCGTGCTGAATAACCCCGATTCGATGATGTACTTCCAACGGGTGCTGAAACTGCGCGGCGTGTTTAAGCAACTTTCCGATATGGGCTGTAAAGCGGGGGATACCGTCGTCGTCGGAGAGACGGAATTCGAATTTGTCGAGTAGAGGGGGAAGGCGGAGAATTGCCCGAGGGGCGCGCTGCGTCATGCTGAGGCGTAATGTGGGAACGCAGTCCGCGGAAGAATGTCCGCGAAGGCATCTTGTTGCGTTAGGGTTTGGTTTTAATCGTACTTGGACGTAGCAAGATTCCCTCGGAGAATTGCTATTCGGACTTTGTTCTTTCTTGTACGGCTCGGAATGACGCATTGGCGCGGGGCGGAATGATGCGTAGGAATACACTTCCGACGGAAAAGAAATAGAAAAAGGAAAGAGGAATTTTTATGTTTACTTCCAAACAGCGGGCAAGGCTGAAATCGCTCGCAAGTACCCAAAAACCAATCGCCCAGATCGGGAAAGAGGGCGTCTCGGAAAACCTTGTAAAAGGACTTTCCGAAGCCTTGGAAGCCCATGAGCTTATCAAGGTCAACCTCCTCCCCGCCGCGGGCGAGGACGGCGAAAATCTCGCCGCAAACGTCGCCGATCTTTTGCACGCCGAAGTCGTCGCCGTCATCGGGCGTAAAGCCATCTTTTACAGACGCTCGAGCCGCGAAAACTTCGAACATATCGAGATTTAACGGGCTTGCGACAGTTGGGGGGGAACCCCTCAGTCTCGCGTTGCTCGACAGCTCCCCTAAAAGGGGCGCCAAGGGGTAGAGATGTCTCCACTTCGGTCGACATGACAGTTTGGGGGGCGGGTGGCGAACGAAGTAAGACAGGTGGGGGGGTAAAATGCGGAGCCCCCTTTCCCCCTCGCTACGCTCGGGTACTTTCCCCCGCTTTGCGGGGGACAGCAAACCCCCACCACCGCCTGACGGCGGAGCCGCCCCCTTCAAAAGGGGGCAGCTCTGCGCCCACCCCCCTTAATCCCCCTCCAAGGGAGGGGGTAGGATAGGGAGCCGAGGGGCGGGAAAAATTTTTTGTTGCAAGGGCTTGTATTTCCTGCCAAAATGTGGTAGAATGGCTTTTGGAATCAAATCCCCGAGGGGGATATTTAATGGAGGAAAACACAATGCAATATTCTCGCGAAGTGGAAGAGATGTGCTGCGTTGCAAAGGGTCCCAAACACGATCCTGCTCCCATTCCCGAAGAGGGCAAGTGGGTGTGCGCAAAGCAGATCACCGACATCAGCGGTTTCACGCACGGCATCGGCTGGTGCGCGCCGCAGCAGGGCGCATGTAAGCTC
>CANRCY010000202.1 GCA_947629225.1 uncultured Clostridia bacterium
ATACGCTTGCTTGGGCACACCCCTTTCGGCGCGCATTCGCGCGCCACTTTCCCCTTATAGGGGACAGCAAGAAAAAAGCGCAAAGAGGGCGCGCCATTTTCTCACACGGGTAGAACCCCGTGTTCGGTCACCGTTCGCGCCTCTGATGCGCTCACTCCTGTCGCATTGCGCCAATGGTTATTAACCATTGGCGAAGTGCAATGCTCCACCCCTCAAAGGGGCAGCCAAGGTCGATGTAGGGGTAGCCAAGAAGGGGCGACCGTATCAAAATCTCTTTCTTGAAAAGAATCGAAAATTCACGCAAAGGCTTTTAATATACATCTCTACATCAAACTCACAAGGAAACTTATGCGCGCGGATAAATTTTTTGCGGAAAAATTCGGCTCTCGCTCCAAGGCGCAAGACGCACTCAAACGCGGGCTCATCCTTCGGAACGGAAAGAGCCTCTCTCCCTCCGACGAGGTCTCTCCCGCCGATTCTTTCACCTTCCTCGATTCCCCGCGCTTCGTCTCCCAAGGCGGCTATAAGCTCGAACGCGCTTTCCTCGCCTTTCATGAATCCCCCTCGGGCGAAACCTTCGCCGACCTCGGCGCAAGCACAGGCGGGTTCTGCGATTGCCTTTTGCGTTTTGGTGCACGCCATGTCTTTTGTGTGGACGTCGGCGAAAACCAGCTCGAACCCGCGCTCCAAGCCGACCCCCGCGTCACCGTCATGGACAACCGTAACGCCCGTTTCCTTACGCCCGCCGACTTCCCCTGCCCGCTCGACGGCATCGTGGGCGATCTCAGCTTCATCTCCCTGCGCCTTATCCTGCCCGTCGTTTTTTCTCTGCTCCCCCAAAACGGTAGGGCGTTCTTGCTCTTCAAACCGCAGTTTGAATGCGGTCGCAGCCTCTCGTCAAAAAGCGGCATCTGCCCGCTCCGTCTGCACCCCGCGCTCCTTGCCGAATTTTATGACTTCTGTAAAGTGCTCTCCTTCATCCCCCAAAATATCGTCAATGCTCCCGTCCGCCCCAAAAAAAATATCGAGTACATCCTCTTCTTCGTCAAGGGCAAAGACGGGCTCTCCAAAGCAGAATTTCTCTCCCGCGCCGAGAAAATCTCGGAAAATTAACAAATTTCTTATTGCATTTCCCGCTTTTTATAGTATAATGAAGTTGATCTCGGAACCCTTCGCAGCCGGGGGATGTTCGCGCGCTCTTTTTGCGCGCCCATCCGTGCCCATGATCGCGAACGCCGTTCCGCCGATCGATAAATTCAAAAAATGAGGAGATTTTATGAAACCCAACAAGCTCTTCCGCCTTTTCACGGCGATCTTGCTCGCGCTCGTCCTGTGTCTCGCCTGCGCCTGCGGCAGCAATTCCTCGACGAACGATCCATCCAGCCAAGACGGCTCCCATTCCACGCCTTCGGATGATCAGAACAAGGACGATCAAGATAAAAACGATCAAAAAGACCCGTCGGACGATCAAGACAAGGGCGATCAGAAAGACCCGTCGGATCAAGACGAGGACGATCAAAAAGACCCGTCGGGCAGTCAACAGGGGAGCCAGGGCGGGGAGAAAGACCCGTCGGGCAGCGAAGGCCAAGGCAGCCAAGGTCAACAGGGAAGTCAAGGCAGCCAAGGCGGTCAAGAGGGGAATGAAGGCGGGGAGATCGCCATTCCCGAATGGAAGGGAGAGTGGGTCTCGGCGATCTTCGGCGGAGGACCGTTTGTCGAGGGAAAACAGTCGGTGCTGGACGATGTGACCTCGTCGGGGTTCAATACGATCATGATCTGGTCGGTGCATGTACATGGCGACGGGACGCTGTATCTCAACAACACCAAGGCGGTGGACAATGGGGAGCTCGTCATCGGGCAGGCGTCGGTGGATTTTTGGTCCAAGCTGAAAGGTGAGGGTTCGTCCATCGAGCGCATTGAATTGAGCGTCGGGGCGGGCGGCTGTACCGATTTCGAGGAGATCAAGAAATACGTTGAAAAGGAAGGCACGGGCGAGGAGTCCGTCCTCTATAAAAATATGCACGCGCTCATTGAAGCAACGGGCGCGGATGCGGTCAACTTTGACGACGAGAGCTGTTATGACTTAAATTCTGCGGCGGCGTTCGGAAAGATGTGCGCAGGGATGGGCATGAAAATCACGTTCTGCCCGTATGTCAACATTGATTTTTGGAGCAAACTCGCAAAAGAGCTCGGAGAGGACGCGGACAGAGTGTATCTTCAATGTTATTCGGGCGGGCAGCTCAACGACAATCAATATAAGACTTGGTGGAGAGTTTGGGCGCTCTCGACGGGGATGCGGATCATCCCGGGCTATTGGTGCGGGACGGGATCGGGGCGCTGCACGGCTTCGACTGTCAAGAGCAAGCTCTCCCGCGAGACGGATTACACGACGGGCGGGTTCATGTGGCTCTATGACGACATGATGAAGATGAAATCGCCAAATTCGACGAAGGATTATGCGGCTGCGATCAATGAGGCGAATCCGCACAAAGACGAGGAGACGCCCGCCGAGGCGTTTATAAAGGAGCTAAGCGCGGTCCTTCCCGAGAAAAAACGGGGTTGAGTCTGTTTTTTCGACGCATTCGAGAGGGGACAGCAAGTGGAGGGTGACGATGTTCCCCCAAGCAAGGCAGCGGAGTTCGGATATACGATGCGCCGCCCTCGTCGGGTTACGGCGAGTTTCACTTCGCGGCGGCGCAGGAAGTGAAGGCGCAAGGGCACGCAAAAAAGCGTTGCGGGGTTCGGGACACATCGCAAGTGTCCCGAGCTTTTTTGCTTCTTTTTAGCATAAAAAGAAGAACGAAATGA
>CANRCY010000203.1 GCA_947629225.1 uncultured Clostridia bacterium
CACGAAGAGCCCCATTTGTTCGAGATAGCCCGCCGCCCGCTCCACGCCCAAGGCGTTCAAAACCTTTACGGCAGGCACGTTCACGCTGTGGGCGAGCGCGTCGCGCGCGCTCATATATCCGCCGTATTTTCCCCCGTAATTCGAGGGGGAGTATCCGCCGAAGTCCGTCTTCTCGTCGAGAAGGGGGGTCGCGGGCGAGATGAGGTCCTCCTCGATCGCAGGTGCGTAGACGGCAAGCGGTTTCATCGTGGAGGCGGGCAGCCGTTTGATGCTTCCGCACGTCGAGAAAAACGCCTTCACCCCGCCGTCTTTGCCCCGCACGGCGACGCAGAGATCGGTCTTCGGCTGCGTTTCTTCGAGCGTCTTTTGGAGCGCGGGGTCGAGCGCGGTGAAAACGCGCAGCTCGTCCCCCGAACGCGCGTCTGGAAAGAGTTCGGCGAGCTCCTCGAACACGGGCGCAAGGTAGGCGCTCCCGCTCTGGTCGTGCGGCGCGTCGGGCAAGGGTTCCGCCCTTGCCGCTTCCTCTTCTTCGGGAGAGAGATAGCCCTGCTCCCGCATGAGGGAGAGCACGAAGTTCCGCCGCGCAAGGCATTTTTCGCCGTCGCGGAAGGGGGAATAGCGGTTGGGGGATCTGACGAGCGCGGCGAGCATGGCGCTCTCGGCGGGCGAGAGGTCGGAGGCGGATTTCCCGAAGTAGAACTGCGCGGCGCTCCCCACGCCGAACGCGCTGTGCCCAAAGTAGATGGAATTGAGGTAGAGTTCGAGGATTTCCCGCTTGGAAAACTTCTTTTCGAGGGCGCGGGCGAGCTTGATCTCTTTGAGCTTGCGGGCGATCGTCTTCTCCCCCGAGAGGTGGGTATTTTTGATGAGCTGTTGGGAAATGGTGGAAGCTCCTTCGCGGAAGGAGAAAGAGGCGAGATTTTTCATCGCCGCCTTGACCATGCGTTTGCCGTCGAGCCCGTGATGGGAATAGAAGCGTTTGTCCTCTACGGCGACAAAGGCGCCGGGAAGGTAGTCGGGCAGATCGCCGAAGGGGACGGCGTCATGCAGGGCGGTCTCGATCTCCTTTCCGTCCTTATCGTACACGAGCACGCAGTTTTTGCTCAGGGCGAGCTTTTCGGCGTCGAGGCTCACGCCCGCCGTCATTGCCGCAAAGCAGACGAACGCGGCGAGCGCGATTGCCAAGAGGACGCCGAGCAAAATAAGCACAATTTTTACGGCGCGGTTCATCGGTTACAGTATCCGTAACTGATGAAAAATTTTGCAAACCCGCTTGCATTTGTTGAAATTTTCGGGCGGACATGTTATAATGGAAAAGGAAAATTTTATCGTATCGGAGCGGAAAGAACATGATGACACTGCGGGAAATGATCGAAGAGAGCAAGAAGATCGTCTTTTTCGGCGGGGCGGGAGTATCGACGGAGAGCGGAATCCCCGACTTCCGTTCCGAAGACGGGCTCTACCGCCAAAAGTACGACGTTTCGCCCGAGACCATGCTTTCGAGCGACTACTTCTATTCGCACACCGAGGAATTTTACCGCTTTTACCGCGATAAAATGCTCCCTCTCCAAGCAGAGCCCAATGCCGCGCACAAAAAACTCGCCCAATGGGAACGGGAGGGGAAACTGCTTGCGGTCGTGACGCAGAACATCGACGGGCTCCACCAAAAGGCGGGGAGCAAGCGGGTGTACGAGCTCCACGGGAGCGTGCACCGCAACACCTGCCTCAAATGCGGCAAGAAGTTTTCGGCGGAATACATCGCCCGCGGAGAGGGGATCTCCCGTTGCGAATGCGGCGGGGTCATCAAGCCCGACGTTGTGCAACGGGAGATCCCCTCTCCGCACGCGACCGTGAACGGCGCCGTCCGCGCCATCGGGCAAGCCGATATGCTCATCGTGGCGGGAACGTCCCTCACCGTCTATCCCGCGGCGGGCTTCGTCGATTATTTTCACGGCAAATATCTCGTCCTCATCAACCGCGACGCGACCCCGCTGGACGGGCGTTGCGACCTTGTGTTACACGAAAAAGTCGGCAAAGTGTTGGGGGAGTTGTAAAAAGCGCGGAGACCCATTCGACTTCACTTCGTTCCGCTACTTCGTCGCTAACGCTCCTCGTGCCGCCCTTTGACAAACAGAACGTGCGGGCGGGGTGACGTATTGGGAACGGCGCGCGGATATGATCTTTATTTGTCATTTCGACCGTAGCGAACGAAGTGAGCGGAGTGGAGAAATCTCAACCATATTTTAATAAGGAATAGATGTCTCGACAAGCTCGACATGACAATTTATAGGGATAAGGAATAGATGTCTCGACAAGCTCGACATGACAATTTATATGACGGCTGGGGGGAAGGTTTGTCCCACCCCCTGAATCCCCCTCCGATGGAGGGGGCAAAGAACGGAAATAAACTTATGAATTATCACATTGTGACGTACGGATGTCAGATGAACGTCCACGAATCGGAGAAGATCGCGGGGATTCTGCGCGAAAAGGGGTATGAGACCGAGAGCCCCATCGAAGAGGCGGACATCATCGTGTTCAATACCTGTTGTATCCGCGAAAATGCCGAAAATCACGCGTTCGGCAACCTCGGCGCGCTCAAAAAATTAAAGCGCGAAAAGAGAGACCTCATCATCGCGGTCGGCGGCTGTATGGCGCAGGAAGAGGGGAAGGCGAAAATTTTGCGCGAAAAATTTCCCTTCGTCGACCTCGTGTTCGGCACCCACAATCTGAACGAGCTCGGTGACCTCATCGACCGCCGCCGCGCAAAGCGAAAGGCGATCATCTCCCTCAAAGAGGAGCGCG
>CANRCY010000204.1 GCA_947629225.1 uncultured Clostridia bacterium
ACAATTCTTCAAGCCTTTTCATGCGCTCTTCCGCCGTCACGGCGTCTTGAAGCAGGGGACGGGTCGTATCGCCCGTGAGCCGCCCTGAAAGCGTTTGGGGCGCGGCGCGAAGATAGACCGTCTTGCAGCGTTTCAAAAGCGCGAGGTTGTCCTCGGTCTGCACGATCCCGCCGCCCGTTGCGATCACCGCTTTCCGCTTGGATATGCCCTCTTTGAGCGTCTCCGTTTCGAGGGCGCGAAAGCGTGATTCGCCGAAGCGGGCGAAAATCTCCGAGATGTTCCCAAAGCGCGCCTCGATCGCCTCGTCAATGTCGAAAAATTCGAGCGACAAAAGAACTGAAAGCCGCCTTCCGACGCTCGTCTTGCCCGCTCCCGGCATTCCGATGAGCGCGATCGGCATGGGGGGAAACAAGTGGGGCGTTTTATAGCGATTTTCCGTCATTGCAAAAAGCTCATGAGGGCGAGCTGATAGCCGAGGTCGCCGAAGCCGACGATGACGCCTTTGCAGACCGCGCTCAAAACGGACTTGGCGCGGAACTCCTCGCGCGAAAAGAGGTTGCTCATATGCACCTCGACGACGGGGACTTTGGTCGCCGCGATCGCGTCCCGAAGGGCGTAGGAATAGTGGGCATACGCGCCGGGGTTTAGGACGATGCCGTCGAAGTCCCTCGCCCGAGAGATCTTTGCGCACAGTTCGCCCTCGATGTCCGATTGAAAGAACTCGGCTTGATGTCCTTGGCTATTTAGGAAAGCGGCAAGTTCTTGATTGATTTCGTCGAGCGTTTTCGTGCCGTAGATTTCGGGCTCACGCAAGCCCGTGAGCGCTAAATTGACGCCGTTTACGATCAAAAATTTCATGATTTCTCCTCAAATTTTCGTTGGATTTCGTTCGCTTCCGCAAAGCTTCCTTCTCGCTCCAAAAAGATACAGTCGGCAAGATAGGTTTGGAAAAGAGCATCTTCGTCCCGTTCACGCCTTGCGTCCGACAGCTTTTGCGATTCAAAAGCAAAGCCTTTGCGCCCCTGCCGCCGACATTTTTCGCAGTCTCCGAGCGTGAAACCGAATGCGATCGGGTTTCACGATTGCGCCTCAAATTGTCGTTGGATTTCGTTCGTCACGCCCGTGCCCCGACAGCCTTCGCAGCATTCAAAAGCAAAGCTTTTACGTCCCTGCCGCCGACATTTTTCGCAGCCTCCGAGCGTGAAGGAGCATGCGGTCGGGGTTCACGGGTGCGCCACAATTGTTGAAGCCGCATACGATCGGGTTACACGGTTGCGCCTCATTTCCCTTGGATTTCGTTCGCTCCCGTTCACGCCCCGCGCACTGACAGCTTTCGCGATTCAAAAGCAAGGCCTTTGCGTCCCCGCCGCCAACATATTTCGCAGTCTCCGAGCTTGAAGCCGTTTCACGGTTACGCCTAAAAGAGTTGTTGGATTTCGTTCGCTTCCGCAAAGCTTCCTTCTTGCTCCAAAAAAATGCAGTCGGCAAGATAGGCTTGGAAAAAGAGCATCTTCATCCCGTTCACGCCCCGCGCGTCGACATTTTTCGCGATTCAAATGCAAAGCTTTTTCGTCCCTGCCGTCGACATTTTTCGCAGTCTCCGAGCGTGAAGCCGTTTCACGGTTGCGTCTCAAATTGTCGTTGGATTTCGTTCGCCTCCGCAAAGCTTCCTTCTCGCTCCAAATAAATGCAGTCGGCAAGATAGGCTTGGAAGAAAAGCATCTTCATCCCGTTCACGCCCCGCGCACTGACAGCCTTCGCAGCATTCAGGAACGCGGACGAGGCTGGGTCGTAGATAAGGTCGATCGCCGTATCGCAGCCCGAAAAGAAGGTCCCCTCAAAGGTCTCTTCGGCGTTTTCGGACGTTCTGACGCGGGGAAGTCCCTGCGACGCGTGCATGCCGACGCCCGTGCAATTGACGATGAGGTCGTAGGACTCCCTTGTGAGAGCTTGAAGGGGGGTGAAGCCGCCGAGATCGGAGAAAGCCGCTTGCAGGCGAAGGGGGTCTTTCTCATAGACAAAGACCCTTGCGTGGGGCGTGAGCGCGTGAATGACGCTTCTGCCTGCGCCGCCCGCGCCGAGGACGAGGACGCGCATTGCGGGGAACGGGGCGATGTGCTCCGACTGCAAGAGCCAAGTAAAGCCGCCTTGGTCGGTATTGAACCCGACGCGCCCGCAGCTCTTGACGGTATTGACCGAAGAAAGCGCGGAAGCGGTCTTGTCGAGCCTCTTCAAAAAGGGCAGGATGCTGCGCTTATAGGGCATGGTGACGTTGAATCCGTCGCAGGACGAGAAGAGCTCTTCGACACGCCGCGGGAACTCCGCCGCAGAAAGGGAGAGCGTCTCGTAGCTGCATGCTGCGCCAAGCGCTTGCATGATAAATTGGTGGATGCGCGGGCTCGGGGAGCTTGATACATTCTCCCCGACGAGCGCGAGATGATATTTTTTCATTAGAGACCGTATTTTTTCGAACAAAATCCTTTTGCATGCGCAAAAGCTTTTGTTCGAGGATTCTTATCTCGTGTTTTCATGTAACTTTCGTCACCCGCCACTATTGCTGCCTTGCTAAACAACCTGCGTGCGGTGGCGCGCATATAGGGGCGTGCAGCGGAAAAGTGTGATTTTCCTCGCACCATTGGATTTATAATGTTTCGAACGAAATCTTTCTGCGCTACATTTGAAACTCACCCAAGCAAGGCGGTGAGGTTCGGATTTCCGATGCGCCGCCCTCGTCAGGTTACGGCGAGTTTCACTTCGCGGCGGCGCAGAAAGTGAAAGCGCAAAAGTTCGCA
>CANRCY010000205.1 GCA_947629225.1 uncultured Clostridia bacterium
TATCTCCCTCGTGAAAAGGGGATTTTACGACGGGCTCATCTTCCACCGCGTGATCGCGGGGTTCATGATCCAAGGGGGAGACCCCCGCGGGACGGGGACGGGCGGTCCCGGTTACAGTATCAAGGGGGAGTTCCGCGCAAACGGCTTTGCCAATCCCTTAAAGCATGAGCGGGGAGTTCTTTCCATGGCGCGGGCGCAAAGCCCGAACAGCGCGGGCTCGCAGTTCTTCGTGATGCACGCCGACGCGTTCTACCTCGACGGGCAGTATGCGGCGTTCGGCAAAGTCACCGAGGGAATGGACGTTGTGGGCGGGATCGCTTCGGCGCGCACGGACTATGGGGACAGACCTCTGCAAGAACAGAAAATGAAGCGGGTCACGGTGGAGACGTTCGGCGTTTCTTACCCCGAGCCCGAAAAGGTGGGCTGAGATGACCGATAAGACGATCTACGAAAATCCGCTCTGCACCCGCTACGCAAGCCGCGAAATGCAGGAAAATTTCGGCGACGAAAAGCGTTTCCGCCTGTGGAGAAAGCTCTGGATCGCCCTCGCGGAGAGCGAGAAAGAGCTCGGTCTGCCCATCACCGAAGAGCAGATCGAAGAGTTGAAGGCGCACGCGGCGGACATCGACTTCGCCCGCGCCGAAGAATACGAACGGCAGGTGCGGCACGACGTGATGGCGCACGTGAAGGCGTACGGCGACGTTGCCCCGCACGCCGCGGGCATTATCCACCTCGGCGCGACGAGCTGTTTCGTCGACTGCAATTCCGAGCTCATCATCCTTCGGGACGGTCTGCTCATTTTGCGCCGAAAGCTCGTCAACGTGCTCGACAAGCTCAAAAAATTTGCCCTCCGCTACAAGGACGTGCCCACGCTCGGCTTCACCCATCTGCAACCCGCGCAGCTGACGACGGTCGGCAAGCGCGCCACGCTCTGGATGCAGGACTTGATGCTCGACTACGAGGACCTTAATGACCTGCTCTCTCGGTTCAGGCTGCGGGGCGTAAAGGGGACGACGGGCACGCAGGCGAGCTTTTTGGACCTCTTCGGCGGCGACGGGGAGAAGGTGAAGGAGCTCGAACGGCGGGTCGTGCAAAAACTCGGCTTTGAAAAAGTTTACGCCGTGACGGGGCAGACCTATCCCCGCAAGTTCGACTATAACGTGCTCAGCGTGCTCTCCCGCATTGCCCAGAGCGCCTATAAATTTTCCAACGACGTCCGCATTCTCCAAAATATGAAGGAGATCGAGGAGCCCTTCGAACGGGCGCAGATCGGTTCTTCCGCCATGGCGTACAAGCGCAATCCCATGCGCTGTGAACGCATGGGGGGGCTGTGCCGCTATCTGATCTCTCTGCCCGTGAACAGCGCGATCACTTCCTCGACGCAGTGGATGGAGCGCACGCTCGACGACTCGGCAAACCGCCGTATCGTCAACGCGCAGGCGTTTCTCACCGCCGACGCCATTCTCAACCTCTATCTGAACGTGGCGGAAAATCTCGTCGTCTATGAAAAGACGATCGAAAAACATATCCGCGCGGAACTTCCCTTCATGGCGACCGAAAACATTTTAATGGAGTGCGTGAAGGCGGGGGGAGACCGCCAGAAACTGCACGAGCGCATCCGCAAACTCTCGCAGGAGGCGGGGCGGCGCGTCAAGGAAGAGGGGGCGGAGAACGACCTTCTCGCCCGTATCGAGAAAGACGAAATGTTTGCCGCTGTGCACGGAAGGCTCGGGGAGATCCTCGACGTGAAGAAATTTATCGGGCGCGCGCCCGAACAGACCGAGGAATTTATCGCGGGCGAAATCAATTTGATTTTGGAAGAAAATGCCGATTTGCTCGGCGAAAAGGGAGAAGTAAAGGTATAAAGATTTGAAAATCGACCTTTAACATAGTACTATGTCTGACATAGAACGAAAAAAATCCGTGTTTTGCGGATTTTTTTGGCATTTCGGGCGGAAAAGAGCGAAATCCCGTGTTATGATGGATTCGGGGGGATGAATTACATCTCTCGGAGGAAAAAATTGAACCAGGAAATTGCAATTACCGTTCGGAACAAAATCGCTGAGACGGACTTTTCGGAAGTCGTCTCCTTCAACAGCATTTACCGCTTGAAGTTCTCGCTTGACGCAGAGTGGGATGAATTTCCCTCCCGCGTCGCCGTTGTGCTTTGGGCGGGCGGCGCCGCGGAGAAGCTGTTTACGGGCACGGAGTGCGAAATGCCCCAGATCTCTTCAATGGACGCGGACACGGTGCTCGTCGGGCTCTACAGCCGTATCGGCGAACGGCGGATCGCCTCGTCCTTCGTGCAGCTGAGGTGCGAAGCGGGCGCGGGCGGCTTTCCCCAACCGAAGCCCTCTCTTTCGCTCCATGAACAAGTCCTTTCCTTTCTCAACCAAAAGGATTGGGAGGTCTTCAACGACAAAGTCGCGGAGGGGGTCTATTCCTGCGTCCGCGTCAACAAAAAGGGGCTCGTCACGGAGGGGAAAAAGATCATCGAAGTCGGGCAGGAGGGGGGCTCTCCCTCGGGCGACCTCGCCGCAGGAGGCATCTTTTTCCGTTTGAAAGACGGGCTTTATACCCCCTGCTACTTTGACGGGAGCTCCTTGCGCGAGCTCACGGTCTCGGCGAAGAATCTCGGGCACACCTTGACGCTCGGGAGCACGACCTTCGACGGGACGGAGGACGTCAACGTACCGCTCGGCAGGCTCGCTTCCAAGAATTTTGTCTCGACGGGGGACATCATGAGCGGCACGGTGGGGACTTCGGAGATCGGCGAACATG
>CANRCY010000206.1 GCA_947629225.1 uncultured Clostridia bacterium
ACGTGCCTTGACGTAACAAGATTCCCTCGGAGAGTTGCCGTTCGGACTTCGTTCTTTCCTTTGCGGCTCGGAATGACACATTGGCGCACGGCTCGGAATGACGCTAAGTGACTGAGGGGGTGTTTTGTAAATTCATAAAAATCTTTTCAATTCGCTTGACAATTCCCGTGGAATTGCATATAATGATATTGCTTAAAGTAAAACAGGACGTCCCATTGGTTTTCTTTTGGCGTAGGCAAAACCTACGTCGTTTCTTTTTTTTTCGGAGTTTTTCAAATCGAGCTCCGCCTGCGTCATGCTGCTACGTTCTGCGTCATGCTGAGCCGCAATGTATTTACGAAGTCCGCTTTGCCAATCCGCGAAGGCATCTTGTTGCGTTCAGGTTCGGTAGAACGTGCCTTGACGTAACAAGATTCCCTCGGAGAGTTGCCGTTCGGACTTCGTTCTTTCCTTTGCGGCTCGGAATGACGCTCGTTTGAGTGCGAAACGGCACCGTTCTGCGTCATGCTGCCCCGCCTGCGTCATGCTGAGCCGTAATGAGGATACGAAGTCCGCAAAAGCCAATCCGCGAAGGCATCTTGTTGCGTTTTGGTTTGGTTTTTAACGCACTTGGACGTAGCAAGATTCCCTCGGAGAGCCGCCGTTCGGACTTCGTTCTTTCCTTTGCGCCTCGGAATGACGCATTGGCGCGCGGCTCGGAATGACGCATTGGCACGCGGCTCGGAATGACGCATTGGTGCGCGCCTCGGAATGACAAAAAAAAGGACCCGATCGGTTTGATCGGGTCCCGAATTTTTTACGCTTATATCGTTTCCAGATTGATGAGGGAAGAATTTCCGCTCTTGCCGTTGGGCGTGCCGCCCGTGATGACGATCACGTCTCCCTGCTTCACGAGCCCGCTCTCCACTGCCGCCCGCTTTGCAAAATGGAACAACACGTCCACCGAGAAGTATTCCTCGCTCAGAACGGGCAATACCCCCCACGAAAGGGCGAGCTTACGATAGCTCTTTTCGTCCGTCGTCATGCCGATGATGTCGATATTCGGACGGAAACGGGAGACCATCTTCGCCGTGCCGCCCGTTCTCGTGCAGACGACGATCGCCTTTGCATGCACGTCGTGGGCGAGCAAGCATGCCGAATGGGAAAGCGCGTCCGAAAGCCCGCGGATGAGATAGTCCTTGTCCTCAACATATTGGATATATTCCGTCTTATTCTCTGCCTGTTCGGCGATGCGCGCCATTGCGGCGACCGATTGGACGGGATATTCGCCCGCCGCCGTCTCGCCCGAGAGCATAATGGCGGAAGAACCGTCGTAAACGGCGTTGGCGACGTCGGAAATTTCGGCACGGGTGGGACGGGGCTGGTGGATCATGCTTTCGAGCATTTCCGTCGCCGTAATGCACCGTTTGCCCGCTTTGCGGCAGGCGGTGATGATCGTCTTCTGGATGTCGGGCAGTTCCTCATAGGGGATTTCCACGCCCATGTCGCCGCGCCCAATCATGATGCCGTCCGAAACCTTCAAGATCTCGTCGAGATTGTTCACGCCCGCACGGTTTTCGATCTTTGCGATGAGGTCGATGTTCGTGCAGCCGTGCTCTTTCAAGAAGTTTCGCACGTCGATGATGTCTTGCGCCTTGGAGACGAAGGAGCAGGCGACAAAGTCGACTTCGTGCTCAATGCCGAAGAGAAGGTCCGCCTTGTCCTGTTCGGAGAGGTACACAAGGTTGAGCTGTTTTTCGGGGAAGAACATGCTCTTGCGGTTGGAAAGTTCGCCGCCGATGAGCACTTTGCACACGACGTCGTGTTTTTTGACTTCCGCGACCTCAAAGACCATGAGCCCGTTGTTGAGCAGGATTTTGTCGCCGGGGTTCATTTCGGCGCAGATGTTTTTATAGGAAACGGAGACGCGGGTCTCGTCGCCTTCGATCTCGTCTGAGGTAAAGGTGAAGGGATCGCCCTCGTTGAGGAAGATCTTGCCGTTCTTAAAAGTCTTGATACGGAATTCGGGACCCTTGGTGTCGAGCAAGATGGGGAGCGGAATGTGCTTTTTTTCACGGACGCGTTTGATGATCTCGATTTTTTTGGCGTGATCTTCGTGGGTGCCGTGCGAGAAGTTGATGCGCGCTACGTTCATGCCTGCGTCCGCCATGGCGGAGATGATCTCCTCCGTTTCGGAAGCGGGTCCGAGCGTGCAGACGATTTTCGTTTTCTTCATAAAAATCCCCCTCAAAATAATACTGCAAAATTATTTTATCATAACCGTAGCAAAAATCAAGAGGTTTTTTGAAATTTTTCGCACAAATTGTTTTGCCCGTACGTTCGGTGTAGTGCACGCGGAGATTTTTTCGCGAACGGCGTAAAAATGGGTGGCATTTTCAAAGAAATGTGCTATAATATCCATGATACGAGCGGACTACGCGGTCGCGGCGCAAGAAATTGCGGTGAGGAAAGTCCGGGCATCACAGGGCAGGACGCCTGATAACGTCAGGTGAAGGCGACTTTAAGGAAAGTGCAACAGAAATAGACAACCGCTTCCGCTTTGCGGAGACGGTTCAGGTGGAAAGGCGAGGCAAAAGCTCACCGACGGGACGGTAACGCCCCGTGCCATGTAAACCCCGTCCGATGCAAGTTTGGGTCTCTCTCATATGGGTTGCCCGCCCGAGGGAGTACCGTGAATAACGCTGGAGCCTATCGGTGACGGTAGGCGTAGATAAATGACCGCGCTCGACAGAACCCGGCTTATAGGTCCGCTCGTATTACGCCGCCGCCCCG
>CANRCY010000207.1 GCA_947629225.1 uncultured Clostridia bacterium
ATGGACGCGGCGCGCACGGCGAGGCGGCTGGGGGCGGAAGTCACGGTCGTCTACCGCAGGTCGCGCGCCGAACTTCCCGCCAGGCGGGAGGAGGCGGAGCACGCCGAGGAAGAGGGGGTACGATTCCGCCTGCTCGCCAACCCCAAGCGGATTTTAACGGACGGGGAAGACAACGTCGTCGGCGTCGAGTGCGTGGAGATGGAGCTGGGCGAACCCGACGCTTCGGGTCGCCGCCGTCCCGTCGAGAAGGCGGGTAGTTGTTTCGTGCTCGAAGCGGACTGTGTGATCATGGCGCTCGGCACCTCCCCCAACCCGCTCTTGAAGCGGTCGACAGAGGGGCTCGAAACGGGCAAGCGGGGGGAGATCGTCGCCGACGGAGAGGGCAGGACCTCCCTTTCGGGGGTATTCGCGGGCGGAGACGCGGTCACGGGCTCTGCGACGGTCATTCTCGCAATGGGCGCGGGCAAGCGCGCCGCGCACGCGATCGACGAATATTTGAAAAACAAATAAAATAAGGTTGGCATTTTCAAACGCCCCGCCCCCGCGCCGTACACGGCGCGGGGGCGGGGCGTCTAAATATTCAAAATTCCTCATACAAATAGACCATGAAGTTTTTCGATCGGCACAGGGCGGCGTTCGGGATCGGGGCGCTCATCGTTGCGGCGGTATTCACGCTCATGGTCTGTTTTTTCGGGCTTTCGGGCACTGCGGCGGAGGCGCACCGCCTCACGGTCGTGCTCGACGCGGGGCATGGCGGGGTAGACGGCGGGGTCGTGGGCACGCGGACGGGCGTCAAGGAGAGCGACGTCAATCTCGCAGTTACCTATCTCCTCAAAGAGCGCTTCGAAGAGGCGGGGCTGTCCGTCGTGCTCACCCGCAGAACGGAGGCGGGCTTATACGGCATGGCGACGGCGGGCTATAAAAAACGGGATATGCGCCGCCGCGCGGAGATCATCCAAAGCGCCTCCCCCGCGCTCGTCATCTCCGTCCACCAGAATTTTTTCTCTCTTCCGTCGCGGAGAGGGGCGCAGGTATTTTTCAGGGAGAGCTCCGCGCCGTCTCAAACGCTCGCGTGCAGTATCCAGACGGTGCTCAACGACATGCCCGAGTGCGTCAAACGGAGCGACCCGTTAAAGGGGGATTACTATATCCTCAACTGTTCCGATCACCCGTCCGTCATCGTGGAATGCGGATTTTTATCCAATCCCGAGGACGAAGCGCTTCTTCTGACCGAAGATTACAGGGAGCGTCTCGCGGAGACGATCGTCTTCGGTGCGCTCGGTTTTCTCTCTTCTTCGGCAAATCTCAAAGATTTCGGTTGACTTTCGCGCGCGCGCATGGTATAATACCCGAGATATGAGCGGTTATTGTCACGAAAGGAGCTTTCTGCTCCGTTATACCGACTTCGACTTTCGGGACGAGCTCTTGCCTTCGGCGATCCTCTCCTTCGCACAGGAGTCGGCGGCGTCGAGCGCGGAGGAACTCGGCTTCGGGTACGAAGCGCTCAAACAAAAAAATTACGGCTTTATCACCGTAAATACCTATTGCGAACTTTACGCTCCCGCAAAGGCGGGCGACACGCTGACGGTGGAAACGTGGCCGCTTCCTCCGAGGCATGTCATTTTCGGGCGGGACTATCGCATCAAAGATCGGAAAGGGGAAATCGTTGCGCTGCTGGCTTCACGCTGGTGTCTCATTGATTTACCCCGTTTTGTTATGTTGCCGCCCGAAGCGCTCGGAGAGGTCAACGCCCGTTGCCCCTACAATCCCGAGCGTGCGGTCGTCGCGCCCCCCGCGGGCATTCCGCGGATCGCGGGCGGAGGGCGGGAGTGTTACCGCATGACGGTGCGCCCCTCCGTCTGCGACCATTACCTGCACGCGAACAACACCAAATACGCCGACTTTTTCTACGACTGCTTTTCCATGCAGGAGCACAAGAGCCTCAAATCCTTCCGTATCTCCTACAACAAACAGGCGAAGGAGGGCGCGGAACTCACCTTTTTCCGCCTCGATACCGAGGGGGGAGCGATCTGTGAGGCGCGGTCGGAGGGCTCCGTCATCGCCCAATTCCGGGCGGAGTTTCGGGGGGAACGGTCATGAGCCGCGAGAAATCAAATGCGAGAGGGGTTCGCAGCGGACCCGCAAAATACGCTTCGCGCGCCAAACTTCTGCTGATCCTTTTGAGTATCGCCGTCTTTCCCGCCATCATGATCCTCACGGCTCTGGCGTGCAACGTGAAGGGAGCCGCCTGCGCCGTCTATTCGGTCGTCGCGGCGCTGCTCGCCCTCACGTGGCTGATCGTCTACGGCGTCTATTCCTTCCGCGTGTCGATGGGCATCGTCATCGGGATCGAGGTGACGGCGAAAGTCGTTCATCTCTATACCAAGCGAAAGACCTTCACTTACGACGCTCATATGGGCTGCGTCGCCGTAAAAGTCAAGCGCAACCGCTATGTCTGCACCTTCGAAACGCAGGACTCGCGGGATAGCTTCCTCTTTTACCGCCATGCGCCCTTTTCCAAGTACAGCGACGAACAATTCACCGAAGAAGACATCGTTTCCTTCTGCCCCGCATTCGAGGGAGAGGATTACGCCGCGCGGAGAATGAGATGAAGAGGGCATACATTACGCTGGAAAACGGCAGGGTGTTCGAAGGATATTCCTTCGGCGCCGAGCGCGAGGCGATCGGCGAGCTCGTGTTCACCACGGGCATGACGGGCTATCTCGAAACGCTCACCGACCCGAGCTACTACGG
>CANRCY010000208.1 GCA_947629225.1 uncultured Clostridia bacterium
GCCGTCGTCGCCGCCGAACTTTGCGCCGTCGTACTCGAACGGCTCGGCGGAGATACGATGGCTCAGGTCAAGGAGCGTTACGAAAAACTGTGAAGAAAATCGAGATCGTGGATCGGGAAAAAAGGAAGAGCGTCATTCTCTGCCGCAAAAATATCTTTTCCGCGGAGCTTGCTCCCATGCGGGAAGCCCTTTTGCGCGGCGGCGGGCTCCTGTTTACCGATTCCAACGTCTATTCCCTCTATCGCCGCCAAATCGGTCGGTCGCTCGGCGGCGTGCCCGTCTTCGTCATGGAGGCGGGGGAGGAACATAAAACCTGCGAGACCCTCTTCGATTTGCTCGAAGCCATGAAGAGGGCGGATTTGCACCGTAATTCCGCTCTGGTCGCCCTCGGCGGGGGGGTCGTGGGAGACGTCGGCGGGCTCGCCGCAAGCCTCTACATGCGCGGAATTTCGTGCATTCAGGTCCCTACGACGCTGCTCGCGCAGACGGACAGCTCCGTGGGCGGGAAGACGGCAGTGGACTTTTTGGGCGTGAAGAACCTCATCGGCTCCTTCCGCCAGCCCGAGCGGGTGCTCGTCGACCCCGTCTTTTTGAAGACGTTGCCCCGCCGCGAACTGCGTTGCGGACTTGGGGAGATCGTCAAACACGGCGCGCTCTCCCCCCGACCTCGGGTTTCTGGCTTCCGTCGTCCCCGAAAACATTGCCTTCAAAGCGTCCGTCGTGCAAAAGGACCCGCACGAGGCGGGGCTCCGTCGCTGTCTCAATCTCGGGCACACCACTGCCCATGCCGTCGAGCTCTCTTCCGATCTCTCCCACGGGGAGTGCGTGCTCTGGGGGCTCATCTTCGAGAGCATGCTTTCGGAGCGGCATTTCGGCGGGGACGGGGAATTTCTCGGAAAACTCCGCGCGCTCTGCCGCTCTGCGCTCGAAAACGGGAAAATGCCCCCGCTCGGGCTCTCGGGAGCGCTCCTCGATAAAAAGAATACGGCGGCGGATTGCGTGACCCTCTGCGTCCCCGTCGCCGCGGGAAAATACGAGATCTTAGAGCTTCCCTTTGCGCAATACGAGCGCGAGATCGGGGAGATCGCGGAGGAAATATGTTAAAACTCGCCGTCGTGGGCAAGGACGTCTCCCGTTCGGACAGTCCCGCCATCCATGAATTTATCCTTCGCCGCCGTTTCGGCAGAGAGTGCTCGTACGAGAGGATAAGCATCCCGCCCGAACGCTTCCGAGAACGGGCAGAAGAGCTCTTTTCCCGCTTCGACGGGTTCAACGTCACCATTCCCTTCAAAGAGGAGATCCTGCCTTATCTGCGGGAGCTCAAGGGGGATGCCGCCTGTTTCGGCGCGGTGAATACCGTCGTTGCGGAATCCCGTCTCGGCTACAACACGGACGGCTACGGGTTTTTGCTCATGCTCGCAAACGAGGGCGTTGCGGTCGCAAACAAGTCCGTCCTCGTGCTCGGCGCGGGCGGCGCGGGGCGGAGCTGCGTCAAAAAGCTCTTGCAGGCGGGCGCGGAGGTCTTCGTGTACGAACGGGACGCCGCGCGGCTTGCGGCAGTCTACGGGGAATTCGGCGGTTTTACGCCGCTTGCGCAGGTCCCCGAGCGGTCGTTCGACGTGATCTTGAACTGCACGGGGGTCGGAATGCACGCGACGGAGGGGATGCTCCCCAGCCTCACTTACGAAAGCGGGGAGACGGATACCGCCGAGCGGCTCCTCAAAAAGTGCGGGCAGGCGGTCGACCTCATCTATACGCCCGCGCGGTCGGAATTTTTGCGCGTGGCGGAGCATTGGGGCAAGCCCGCCTTGAACGGCGCTTCCATGCTCTTTTATCAGGCTTATATGGCAGACTGCATCTTCCTTTCCGTCCCTGCGGACGCGGAGGAAGCGGGCAGGCTGTGGAAGGAATACAGGGAGGAAAAAGAATGAGATTTTTGGTCATGAACGGGGTCAACCTCGCAAGTACGGGCAAGCGCGAACGCGGCGTTTACGGCACGGAGAGTTTGGAGGAGATCGAGGCGGAGCTGAAAGCCTTCGCCGAAGTGCACGGGCACGAAGCCGATTTTTTCCGTTCGGACATTGAAGGCGAACTGTGCGCAAAGCTCGCGCAAGCGGACGGAAAATACGACGGCGTGGTTCTCAATGCGGGCGCATACACCCACTATTCCTATGCGTTGCGGGACGCGATCGCGGGCATTTCCACCCCCGTTGTGGAGGTGCACATGAGCAACGTCCACGCGCGGGAGGAATTCCGCAGGAAATCCGTTCTCACCGAAGTGTGCAGGGGCGAAGTGCTCGGCTTCGGCAAGAACAGTTATAAATTGGCATTGGAGAGTTTTTGGCTATGAATATCGTACTTTGCGGCATGATGGGCGTCGGCAAGTCTACAATCGGCATCAGGATCGCCGAGCTCACGGGCAGGCGCTGGGTCGATACCGACGGCGTCATCACTTCCCGCTACGGCAGGATTTCCGACATCTTCGAATATTACGGAGAGGCACATTTCCGCGACCTCGAAACGCAGGTCGTAAAGGAGCTCGCCTCGCAGGACGGGCTCGTCATCTCCACGGGCGGCGGGCTGGTGCTCAACTATGACAACTGCGAATTGCTCAAAAAGAACGGAAAGCTCTTCTTTTTGCGCGCCTCCCTGCAAACCATTCTCGAACGGGTGTATGCCGACGAGACGCGTCCCCTCCTTCGCGGCGCGGACAACGCCGAGGAGCGGCTGAAAAAGCTGCTCTTT
>CANRCY010000209.1 GCA_947629225.1 uncultured Clostridia bacterium
ACCAACTCTCAGGATCTGTATTATGTTATGCAGATGTTTAATATAATGGGAGATAAGATCAAAGCCGCTTCCGAGGAGATCTTTTCGCGGACGGGGAAGGACCCGTCTGCCCGCGAGCTCGCCGAGGCGCTCGGCGTCTCGGAAGAAGAAGTCGTCTCCGCCATGGAATCGGGCAACGTCGTCTCGCTCGACCGCCCCGCCGACGGGGAAGAGGGCGCAAGCTATTACGACGTGCTCCCCGCGCCCGACGACGGCTTCGAGAGCTTGGAGAGAAGGGACGCCGTCCGCACCGCGCTTCGGGAACTCACCGAAGAGGAGCGTACGATCGCGTCCTTCCGCTTCGGCGAGGAACTTTCACAGTCCGAAACAGCCAAGCGGCTGAATGTCTCCCAGATGTACATCTCGCGGATGGAACATAAAATCCTCGAAAAACTCAAAGAAAATTTGAAGAAGAGCGTGCTTGACTGATGCGGTTCGAGATCGACGATTACAATGCGCTCAGGACGGCGCTCAAACAGATGACGCTCGCGCTCGGAGAGGTCTTTTCCGAGGAGACGGTCTTCGAGAGCAAGCTGGTGGCGGCGGAACTGCTTTCCAACGTTCTGCAACACGGCGGCGGAAAGGCGTGGATGCGCGTGGAACATTCCGAGGACGAAATCCGTATCTGCGTCCGCTGCGAAAACGCATACCGTCCCCCCGAAAAGAGCGTCTGCGCCGACGCATATGCGGAGCGCGGACGAGGGCTCTTTCTCGTAGACGCCTATTGCGAGAGCAGGACCTATTCCGACGAAGAAGGCGTTATCGTCTTTTTGAAAGGGCAATAAAAAACCGTGCCGCATTCGGCACGGTTTTTCGCAAATTTCGGCGGTTTTCCGCGGGAGGGCTCAGGTTTCGCTTGCTTGCGCGGGTTCACGGGGCTTTTTCCCGTCCGAAAAAGTCCGCACGAACGCGGCAAACAGAAGAGAAGCGAGGGGAGAGAGGAGCAGGAAGAGCGAGGCGAACAGTTGGTCGGTAAAGAACTCCTCCGCGCCCGTTTCCGCCATGTACACGGCAGCGAGGGCAAGCGCAACGGCAAATTGCACCGAAAAGCGGAGAATGTCCGTATTTCTCCCTTTCCGCCCCTCCAAACGGAGAACGGACAAGATGAGGTTTGCGATCATGACGATGCACAGAAGCCCCAAAAAGAGACGCTTCCAAAAGTCGCCGCCGACTGCGATCAGGTTGAGGTCGTGCAAAAGCGGCGTCCCGGGGAAGATGAAGGCGCACACGCAGGTAGCGCTGAAAAGCAGAAGAAGCGAAGAGGCGGCGCCCCGCGAGCCGCGGCTCGCGATCGCCATGGCGGCAAACACGCAGAAGGCGAGCATCGCCGCGGTAAAGGAGGGAAGGTCGAGCTGTCTCCACGAAAAGAGCTCTCCGCGCAACGCGCCGAGCAGAACTCCCGAAACGCAGAGCGTTCCGTGGAGGAAGAGCACGAGAAAGCCGTTCAGCACGCACAGGAAATGCGCCGCGCGGGGGCGGAGGAAGGAGAGAACGGAGAGCACGGGGGAGAGCAGGGTGACCGCCGCGAGCGCGTAGATCGCAAAGTAGAGAAAAACGGGCAACACGGAGAGGAGCGAAGCCCCGTCGGCAGACGGAAGGGGAATACTTCCGCGGAAGACCTCTACGATCACGCCGAGGTAGGACCCGCGCAGGATGGGTTCTCCGCCCGCGAGGAGCGTGCCGACCGAACCGCGCATGAAAAATCCGAAAAAGAGCGCGGACAGCGCGATCGCCCCGAACAGCCCCGAGCAGACCATATACAGCGTCGCGTGCCTTGCGGCATTCGCGGCGGGTCTCTCTTCTTTTGCGGGGGGAAGATCGTATACGACCGCTTCATCCCTCATAGCATTACCTCCGAGCGTATTTTGTTCCAATATTATAACACGCGGGGCGGGGAGTGTCAACTTCCCTCCGAGGGGGAAAGGGGTCGTATTTTGGGAAAATAGCGCAACCGCCGCGCAAGTTTGCGGGGAATTTGCGAAAACCCTTGAAAAACATTTTCCGTCATGGTATAATATTCCATATTCGAAAGAAGGGGGACGCAAGTATGAGCGGCGGGATCGAAGAGCTCGGTCTGATTTTGAAGGACATTTACGAAAAGACGGGCGCGGAGGTGCGCCTTTCACCCTCGGGCGGCGAAGAGACGGAATTTCTCCTCGATTACTGCGGGGGGAAGTATCGGGCTTTTCTCGGCGGCAAGGGGGAACAAGCCGAAAAAACGGCGCGGCTCATTTGCTATCTCGTCGCCAATTCGGACGCAAAACAACTGCTCCCCGACAGAGATTCCTATCTGAAAAACATCTTGCTCGGCGAGGGGAGCAAGCGTTACGCCTACCGCTTCATGACAAAGTACATTCAAGACGCTCCCTGCTACGCGATCGAGATCATCGTCGACCGCCGCATGGCGGAGGCGATCGCGCACGTCGAAAACTGCCTTTCGGAGACGAACGACCTCGTCGTCGGCATGGACGATTCGCGCCTTGCCGTCGTCGTCTTCCGCGACGAAGCGCAAGTTCCCGTGGAGCTCGGCGGGTTCCTCGTCCAATCTCTCTATGAGGAGCTCGGCGTAAAGGCGAGCGCGGGGATCGGCTGCGAGATGAAGAGTTTTCCCGAGATCGCCGAATCGTACAGCCAGGCGGCG
>CANRCY010000210.1 GCA_947629225.1 uncultured Clostridia bacterium
ACGTCCGCAATGCGCTCGCCGCCGCCTGTGCGGCAAAGCGGCTCGGCGCCTCGCCCGAACAGATCGCGCGCGGGCTCGAACGGGTGAAGAGCGTGGAAGGAAGGCTCGAACGGGTGGCGCGTTTCCGCGGCGCGGACGTCTTCGTTGACTTCGCGCACACCCCCGACGGGCTCCAAAAGTCCCTCTCCTGCCTCAAAGAACTGTGCCGCGGCAGGCTGATCCTCGTCTTCGGGTGCGGAGGGAACCGCGACGAGGGCAAGCGGCGGACGATGGGGGAGACGGCGGCGCGGCTTGCCGATTTTTCGGTGATCACCTCGGACAATCCCCGCTTCGAGGACCCCTGCGCCATCATCGCCGCGGTCGAGGAGGGGTACCGCTCCGTCTCGGCGGAGTACGTCGCCGTCGAGGAACGGGAAAAGGGGATCGAATATGCGCTCGGCATGCTCCGCGAGGGGGACATTCTCCTCATCGCGGGCAAAGGGGGGGAGCGCTACCAGGAGATCATGGGAATAAAATTCGATTACAATGACAAGGATACCGTAAAAAGGATCGCCGAAAAACTTTCATGAAGACCGCGCTTTTTTGTCTGCTCCTCTCCTTTGCCCTCTCCTTTCTGCTGTGCATGGCGGCAATCCCCCTGTTAAGAAGGCTCGGCGCGGGGCAGAACATTCTCCGTTACGTCAAGGAACACGAGAACAAGGGGGGCACCCCGACGATGGGCGGCTTGGCATTCGTGCTTGCCGCCGTTTGCGTCGCTCTATTGATCTGCGGCAGGGCGGACAAGCCCTTCTTCGTCTGTATCGCGGTCGGCGCGGGCTATCTTCTCGTCGGCTTTTTGGACGACCTTCTGAAAAAACGCCGCCACGACAACCTCGGCTTGCGTCCCTACCAAAAAATATTTTTTCAGCTCGCCGTTGCGGTCATCGCCTCGGCGTATTGCTGTACGGAGGGGCTCACCGTGCTCCGCATTCCCTTTACCGCGCTCTCCTTCGACGTCGGCTGGTGGATGATGCCCATCGGGATTTTCGTGTATGTTGCCACGGTCAACAGCGTAAACCTCACCGACGGGCTGGACGGGCTTGCGGGCGGCGTTTCGGCAGTGTTCTTCTTCATGCTCGCCTTGCTCGTCGGGTTGCAGTGGGGGAACGCGAACGTCTCCGCCCTCTGCATGTGCCTTGTGGGCGCGCTCGGGGCATATCTTCTCTTCAACGTCAACCGCGCGAGCCTCTTTATGGGGGATACGGGCTCCCTCTCTCTGGGCGGGTTCGCCGCTTCCTGCGCCCTCGTAACGGGCAACGCCCTCGCAATCCCCATCCTCGGCGCAATGTTTGTCCTTTCAAGCATATCCGTGATCCTTCAGGTAATATATTATAAAGAAACGGGAAAGCGCATCTTCCTCATGGCGCCCATCCATCATCATTTCCAGATGAAGGGCTACTCGGAGGGAAAGATCGCTTACGCCTATGCCGCGGTCACGGCAGTCTTGGGCGCGTCTCTCTTGTTCCCGTTCGTGTGAACCTTTCCCGCAAGGGGGAAGGAAAGGAGAAGATATGCTATATTCCCAACAGACTTTTCTCGTGGCGGGGCTCTCCCGCTCGGGCGTTGCGGCGAGCGAACTGCTGCTCTCCCGAGGGGCGAAGGTGTATTGCTTCGACGACGTAGAGGAGGGGAGCGTGGCGCAGACCGCCTCCGAACTCGCCGCCAAGGGGTGCGTCATCGTACATAAAGAGGAGCTCGACCGCCGTGCCGCCGAATGCGACGTGCTCGTGCTCAGCCCCGGGATCCCCGTAGACCACCCTCTGCCCGTCTCCTTCAAGCGGGCGGGGAAACGGGTCATCGGGGAGCTCGAACTCGGCGCGCTCAATCTGCGCTGTCCCGCCGTCGCCGTGACGGGGACGAACGGTAAGACGACCACCGTCACCATGCTCGACGGGATTTTTTCGGCGGCGGGCTTCCGCAGCGCCGCCTGCGGGAACATCGGAAGACCGCTCTGCGCCTGTGCGAAGGAGCTCGGGGAAGACGGGCTCGCCGTAATTGAGGTCTCCTCCTTCCAGCTCGAGACCCTCTATTCCCTCCGCCCGCATGTCGCGGTCATTCTCAACGTCACCGAAGACCACCTCAACCGCCATTACAACATGGAGAACTACATCTACCTCAAATCCCGCCTGCTCAAAAACAGCGCGGAGAGCGAGTATGCCGTTCTCAACCACGACGACCCCGTTGTGCGCGGGTTTGCCGAAAAGACCAAGGCGAAGGCGGTCTGGTTCTCCCTGCGCGAGCCCGTGGAGGGAGCGTACCTGAGCGACGGCTGTTTCTGCTATATGGGGCAAAAACTCTTCCCCGCCGCCGATCTGCCCCTCGAAGGGGAGCACAACGAGGCGAACGCTCTTGCGGCGATCTGCGCGGCGAAGCTGTTCGGGGTCAAGAACGAGACGATCGCCGCCGCCTTAAAGAGCTTCCGCGGGGTCGCGCACCGCTTACAGCGGATTGGGGAGCTCGACGGCGTTTCCTTCATCGACGACAGCAAGGCGACCAACGTCGATTCGGCGATCAAGGCGGTGAAGAGCGTGCGCGGGGAGAGCGTTCTCCTCGTGGGAGGGAAGGACAAGGGCTATTCCTACGAGCCGCTCTTCGACGCGGTGAAGAACAGCGGGGTCGTCCATACCGTCATCTACGGG
>CANRCY010000211.1 GCA_947629225.1 uncultured Clostridia bacterium
TTCCCGAGGCGATCGCCCATGTCGAGAGCTGCTTTGCGGAAACAAACGATCTTGTCGTCGGCATGGACGACACCCGTCTCGCCGTCGTCGTGTTCCGCGACGAGACCCAGCCCCCCGCGGAGCTGGCGGGATTCCTCG
The DNA here is from genome assembly GCA_947629225.1 of uncultured Clostridia bacterium. GTDB lineage: Bacteria > Bacillota > Clostridia > Christensenellales > Borkfalkiaceae > Gallimonas. Next base: position 139 of record CANRCY010000211.1, read on the forward strand.
TACAGTCTCTCTATGAAGAGCTGGGCGTGAAGGCGAGCGTTGGCATCGGGTGCGAGGTAAAGAGTTTTGCCGACGTCGCGGAATCCTACAACCAGGCGGCGACCGCCGTCCGCATGAGCGGACTGTTAAAAAGCAAGGGACAGGTCCATACTTACCGGGAATATCTTCTCATCAAGATGTTGGAGGACGTCCCCGAGGTCAAGCTCAAAGAATATATGGAGCAATTCCATATCACGGGCGCGGGCGAAGTGTTCTCGGACGAGGAAATGATCGGCACCGCGGAGGAATTCCTCGAAAACAGCCTCAACATTTCGGAGACATCGCGCAACCTCTTCATGCACCGCAATACCCTCATGTACCGTTTGGATAAGATCGAGCGGCTCACGGGGTTGAATATCCGCAAATTTTCGGACGCGGTGACCTTCCGCGTCATCACGATCTTATATAAACTGTTACAATAAAGGAGTGTCTATGGAAAATAACGAGAAGGATGAATTTTTTGATCCGCCGCTCCCGCCCCAGCCGGCGCAAACGCCCGCAAAAATGAAGGCGGTCCGCATCGCCGCGCTCGTTCTCGGGGCGATCCTGATCGCCGTCGCCGCATTTCTCGGCGGTTGGTACGGGCAATATTATTCTCTCGACGAGGAGGTCCGCACCTATCTTTGGGCAAAATCGGTCTTGGAGAAGGATTATTATCAGCCCATCGAGGAGGCGGAACTCTACGAGCGCCTCTTCGACTCTCTCTCCGTCGACCCTTACACCCGCTTTTATTCCGCGCAGGAATATCAAGCATACGAAGCGGAGGGCGCGGGGGAGAATCTCGGGACCGGGCTTTCCTTTTTGAAGGATATGCAAGACGACAGCCGATTGCAGATCTTTTCAGTGACCGAAAATTCCCCCGCTTGCAAGGCGGGGATCCGAAAGGGGATGTATCTGATCGGTTTCGGCGGGACGGAAAACGACCTTGTCTCCGGAACGTATGCGGATTTTTCGGCATATCTTTCCGCACAAAAAGGGGAGTTTATCCTGCGGTGCGGTTACGCCGAAGACGGTTCCGACGCACGCAATTATCCGATCAAAAAAGAGAGCTATCAGGCGTCCTTTTTATACTATCGGGACAGTGAGAGCTCCTTCCGTTTCCAGGGAGAGGGCGCCAAGCCCGTTATGACGGAGACGCATGAGCCGATCGCAGGTTTGGACGGCGAGACCGCCTATCTCCGTCTCGAAGAGTTCAGCGGCAACAATACCCCGAGCGAGATCGTCGCCTGTCTGACTAAAATGAAGGAGCGGGGACGGAAGAACCTCATTATCGACATTCGCTCCAACGGCGGCGGTTATCTCGGTCTTTTTGGGGACATCGCCTCCCACTTGATGCGCAATGCGACCGAAACGCACCCCGTCGTGGTCACGACGCGGACGCGCGACGGGGAAGTCACCAGATACGTCTGCGTCCAAAACGACTTTTCGTCCTATTTTTCCGAGGATTCCAAGGTCTACGTTCTCGCCGACGAGTATACCGCGTCCGCGTCCGAGTGCCTCTTGGGCGTGTTGATCGATTACGGCACCTGTTCCTATTCGGATATTTATCTCCGCGAGGACGCAAACGGCACGGCAAAGACGTTCGGGAAGGGGATCATGCAGACGCATATCAAGGGCAAAAACGGCGAAGTGATGAAACTCACGACGGCGACGGTGAGTTGGCCCCTCTCGGGCAAATGTATCCACGGCGTGGGCATAACTAAGGCAGACGGCGCAAAAACGGTCGCCGCCGATCTGATCTGGGGCGAGCGCGACGTGATGCTCGAAGAAGTGATCGCCGACATCTGCGGTTAGATCTTCTTCAAAAATTCATCGAGAACGCGCAAACTCTCCCCCTCTTCGCGGGGGGAGGGTTTTTCTGTATTTTCCTCTTTTTTATCGCCCGTATCGGGTTTTGTCGCGGTCAACGCCAACAGAAGTTCGCGGTTCTTGCGGTAGAAGTCGAGCACGCCTTTCAGCCGTTCCCGAAAGTTTTCGTCCTTCTCGGAATAGGCGAGTAAAAATACCACGATGAGAAGTTCCATGCCCCATTGTATGCGGTGCGCAAAATCGCGGTGACGGTCATATAATGGTGCAGAGAGGTGAATATGGACGACTTCGCAAGTTATTCGGGCAACCGAGGGAACACGGATTGGAGCAAGGAGGCGCAAAAGATCGCCGCCGGTTATAACGGCAAGAACGAGGGCGAGCTCACGCGCGACATCTTTGCCCGCGCCGCCGAGGGAAAGCGGAACGGTACCCTCACCAACGAGCAGATCGATCTGTTTTACAGCCAGTTCGCGCCCATGCTCGACGGCGCCAAACGCAAAAAACTCAAAAAGCTTTTGGAACAGCTCAAAAGTCTGTAACGCGTTTGAGGGCGTTTACGAGCGCGTCCACCTCCCGCATGGAATGGAGCGGAGAGAAGGACGCCCGCACAAGTCCTTCGGGAAAGGTGCCGAGGGCGCGGTGTATCAGGGG
>CANRCY010000212.1 GCA_947629225.1 uncultured Clostridia bacterium
GGGACGAGTACCGCCGCGCAGATCGCGGCGATCTGCAGCGCCGAGGGGGATGCGCTCTCCGCGGGGGGCTTTTCGGGCTCGCCCGAGACGGGTTCGAGATAGTCGGTATTGTGTTCGTACACGATGTCCTGCATGGCGGGGACGTAGTCGAACACGCCGTCCGAATAGACGTAAAAATAGCGCGCCGTGCCCGCATAACTCGTACCGTAGTATAAAAAGGTGCGCTCGATCTTGTCGAATGCGCCCTTCCCCATGGCGTTTTCGGCGTCCAGCGTGTAGGTGAGGGTGATCTCCTTTTTCAAAAAGGGACGTTCGGGGATAAAGTCCACGAAAGTGAGCATCTCCGTCTTGCAAAAGCCCGTTACGGCGCGGTAGGGCGCGGCGTCGTCGAGATACTGCACGGCGGTGTAGAGCGTCCCCTCGCGCAACACGCGCACATAGTAGGTGTAGGGCACCAGAAAGAGCCCGCTCTCTTCGTCTTCCGCCGCATAGAACCAGACGTCTTCGCGGGCGGCGACGGCAAACCGTCCCTCCGCGGCATACGCGGCGGCAGACGGGGGACGGGGGAAAAAGCTCAGCCCGAGGAGCAGGGCGGCAAGCAGGGGAAGAAAGCGTTTCATAGCCGAAATCATAGCGCGCCGCGCCCCGCGTGAAAGAATTACTTTTATCGAAAATGGACGAAATCATAGAGAAAATCAAGGCGATCGAAAGAGAACAGGAACGCCGCCGTAAAGAGGACCGCCTCGCAAACTACAACCAAGGGGAGAAGAAGCACTTAAAACAGCTCGCCTTCCACCGTTGCCAAAAGCGCAACCGCTGGGTATTCGGCGGAAACCGCTCGGGAAAGACGGAGTGCGGCGCGGCGGAGGCAGTCTGGCTCGCAACGGGCACCCACCCCTTCAAACAGAACAAGCCGAACGTGTTCGGCTGGGTCGTCTCCCTCTCCGCGCAGGTGCAGAGGGACGTCGCCCAAAAGAAGATCTTATACTATCTCCGCCCCGACCGCATTGCGGATATCGTGATGCAGAGCGGACGCAAAGACAGCCCCGAATACGGCGTGATCGACCAGATCCTCGTCAAAAACGCCTTCGGCGGCATCTCTGTGCTCGGCTTTAAGAGCTGCGACCAGGGCAGGGAAAAATTTCAGGGGAGCTCGCTCGACTTCGTCTGGTTCGACGAGGAGCCCCCCCGCGATATCTATGAGGAGTGCCGTCTGCGCGTGCTCGACCGCTCGGGCGAGATCTTCGGCACGATGACCCCCCTCAAAGGGCTCACCTTTCTCTATGAAGACATCTACCTCAACCGCAAACACGACCCCGAGGTATGGTACGAATTCATGGAATGGGCGGACAATCCCTTTCTCTCCCCGCGGGAGACGGCGCAACTCGAAGCCACCTTGGACGAGAGCGTGTTGCAGGCAAGAAAATACGGCAGGTTCTGTACCCGCGAGGGGCTCGTTTACCCCGAATTCGACGAGAGCGTGCACGTCATCCCTCCCTTTTCGGTGCCGCCCTCGTGGCAGGATACGGTCTGTATCGACCCCGGGCTGAAAAACCCGCTCTCGGCGCATTGGTACGCCGTCGACTTCGACGGGAACGTTTACGTCGTCGCCGAACATTACCGCGCGGGAGAGGGGATCGACTATCATGCCGAAGCCATCCGCGCCGTGAGCGACAGGCTCGGCTGGAAGCGGGACGGCAGGGGCAGGATCGCGGCGCTCATCGACTCCGCCGCCGACCAGCGCACCCTCTCCGCCGAACGCAGCGTTGCGGAACTCTTTTACGAACGCGGGATTCTCGTAAATACCAACGTTTGCAAGGATCTGCTCTGCGGCATCGCGCAGGTAAAGAGCTACCTCAACCGCAACAACGGGCTGCCCGATCTGTATATTTTCGACTGCTGTCCCAATCTCATCCGCGAATTCAAGGGCTATTTCTGGGGGAACGGGGAGCGCCCCGTCAAGCGGGACGACCACGCACTCGACGAACTGCGCTACTATCTCATGAGCCGCCCGCGCCCCTCTAAGCCCGAAGAGCCGCCGAGCGCCGTCAGAAGAGACAAAGAACGCCGCATCAGGCAGCGCGGCAGAAGGTAACTATGCAAGAAGATAAATTGAAAGACGCCTTGCTCAAGGTGGCGCTCGGTTTCTCGCTCGAAGAGGTCACCGAGGAGTACGGCGTAGAGGACGGGGAGCTCAAACTCGTCAAACGGCGGGAGACGCGCAAAGACGTGCCTCCCGACCTGAAAGCGGCGAAACTGCTCCTCGAAGAAAAGGAACTTTCCTCCCTTTCCGACGAGGAGTTGGAAGAGGAGAGAAAAAGTCTACTGACAAAGTGGAAGGAGATATATGACGACAGAACAAACGGAACAGGAAAAGCGTGAGCAAAAGCGGAGGCACGATCTCGCGCGGGAAGTGGAGGAGGACTTCCTCGCCCGCCAACGCGCGCGGAGACATCTCGAACGGGGCTGGCAGCTCAACATGAGCTTTGTCAGCGGCGACCAGTGCCGCGACGTCATGCCCGACGGCGAGCTCGGAGAAGAGGACACCGCCTTCTATTGGCAGTCGCGGCGGTGTTTCAACCACATCGCGCCCACCGTGGATACCCGCCTTGCCCGCCTCGCAAAGGTACGCC
>CANRCY010000213.1 GCA_947629225.1 uncultured Clostridia bacterium
CTTTTGAAATCCAAGGGAGAAGTCCATACCTATCGGGAGTTCCTGCTCGTGAAGATGCTCGAAGACGTTCCCGAGAACCGCCTCAAAGAGTATATGGAACAATTCCATATCACGGGGGCGAAGGAAGTTTTTTCCGATGAGGAGATGATCGGGACCGCCGAGGAATTTCTCGAAAACAGCCTGAACATTTCCGAGACCTCGCGCAACCTCTTCATGCATAGGAACACGCTGATGTACCGCCTCGACAAGATCGAGCGGCTCACGGGGCTGAACATCCGCAATTTTTCGGACGCCGTCACCTTCCGTGTGCTGACCATTTTATATAGACTGTTGCAATAAAAAGGAGAAGTTTATGGAAAACAACGATAGAGACGAATTTTTCGACCTTCCCGAGCCCGCTCCCGCGCCCGCGCCTTCGCCCGCGCCCGCGCCCGCTTCCAAACGGAAGGGCAAGGCGCTTAGGATCACCGCGATCGTGCTCGGCGTTCTTCTCGTCGCCGCCGCGGCGTTTTACGGCGGCTGGGTCGGGCGTTACTATTCCCTCGGAGAGGAAGTCCGCACCTATCTTTGGGCGAGGGAGTTGGTCAAGAATAACTATTACCGCCCGATCGACGACGATGAGCTGGACGCCATGCTCTTCGATTCCCTCGCCGTGGACGAGTATTCCGAGTTCTATTCCGCCGAGGAAATGCAGAGCTTTTTCGCCAAAAACGCGGGGGAGAGCGCGGGGGTAGGGCTCAGCTTTTTCATCGAGCAGGACCCCGAGGATCTCGGGCAGGTATTCAGCGTGCCCGAAAATTCTCCCGCTTCCCGCGCGGGGATCCGCAAGGGCATGTACGTCATCGCGTTCGGCGAAACGGAAGATGCGATGACGGAGGGCAATTACGCGCAATTTGCCTCCTTCCTTGCCAAGCAGAAGATCGGAACGCCGTTCTATCTCCGTTGCGGATACGACCGCGGCGGCGAAGGCGCGAAAAATTATCCGGTGAGCCGCGAGGAATACCAGACTTCTTATCTGCACTACCGCGACAGCGAGTCCTCTTTCCGCTTTACGGGAGAGGGGGAAACTTTATCGCTTACAGAGACGTTCGAGCCCCTGCAAGGGCTCGACGAAAAGACTGCCTATCTGCGGTTCGACGCGTTCGAAGGGAAGAACACGGACAAGGAGATCGTCGAATGCCTGACCACCATGAAGGAGCGGGGCAGGAGCAATCTCATCATCGACCTGCGCTCCAACGGCGGCGGCGATCTTTCCAAGCTCGGCATCCTCGCTTCCCACCTGATGCGGAACGCAGAGGGACGGCAGCCCGTCGTTCTCATCGGCAAGCCGCGCAACGGAAGAGCCATCAGATACGTCTGCGACGGCAACGATTTCGGCGATTATTTCGGGGAAACGTCCTCCGTCTACTTGCTTGCGGACGAATACACCGCTTCCGCCTCGGAGGCGCTCATGGGCGTTCTGCTCGATTACGGAACGTGCAGCTTCGACCATGTCTTTTTGCGCAGAGGCGAGAACGGCGTCGCCAAGACTTTCGGCAAGGGGATCATGCAAACCTTCCTGTTGAACGCAAACGGCTCGGCGATGAAGCTCACGACGGCGACCGTGCATTGGCCCGTCACGGAGAGGTGTATCCATGACGTCGGGATCACGGAAAAAGACGGCGCGATCGGCATAGACGCGCCGCTGGTCTGGGGAGAGACCGACCCCATGCTCGAAGAGGTCATCTCCCGCGTGTGCGGTTAAACTTTTTTCAAAAATTCATCGAGGATCCGAAGGCTCTCCTCCGTGCGGGGGGAGCTTTTCTGTTGGGGTTTTTCGGGCGTTTGCTCGTGGTTTTCGTGCGTCTCGGGCGGCTCGAACGTCTTCCCCTGCGCGATCGTTGCAAGCAATTCGCGGTTTTCACGGTAAAAGGCGAGGATTTGTTTCAGCTTTTCGCGGAAGGCGTCGTCTTTTTCGGCATAGGCGAGTAAAAACAGGGCAACCAGCATTTCCATATCCTCATTCTATGCCGTGCGCAAACGGTCTGTTACGGGCATAGAATGAAGAAAGGGAGGTACCTATGGACGATTTTGCAAGCTACTCCTCCAAAAAGGAGCAGACCGATTGGACGAAAGAGGCGCAGAAAGCCGCCGAGCGCTACAACGGCAGGAACGAAGCGGAACTCACGCGGGATATTTTCTCCCGCGCGGCAGAGGGGAAGCGCAACGGAACGCTCACCAACGAGCAGATCGACCTCTTTTACAGCCAATTTGCGCCCATGCTCGACGGCGTCAAGCGGAAAAAACTCAAAAAACTCATCGAACAGCTCAAAAGCATGTGATCTGTTTGAGCGCGCGCACGAGCGCGTCGATCTCCGAAATCGGTTGCATGGGGGAAAAGGAGACCCGCACGAGCCCGTCGGGGAAGGTGCCGAGCGCCTTGTGCACGAGCGGCGCGCAGTGGAGCCCGCCCCGCACGGCGATATCGAACTGTTCGGAGAGCATTCCCGCGACCTCTTCCGAAGAGCGCGTTCTGTGCGCGAACGAGGCGATCCCGCATGGGTTGGGAATAAAATACAGCTTCCATTCCCCGAGCGGAACGAGCGCCGCATGCAGTACGGCGGTGCGCTCGAACAGCCGCTCGGCATAC
>CANRCY010000214.1 GCA_947629225.1 uncultured Clostridia bacterium
ATCCTCGTCGCCGTACCCGTGGTCCTCCTCTTCATCTTCCTACAACGCTACTACGTAGAAGGGATCACCGGCGGCGCCACCAAAGGGTAAATTTAACTCTCCCATACTAACCAAAAAAGCCGCGCTAAAACCCGCGGCTTTTTGCAGTAAAAAAAGATTGTTGCAAAAAAATTTTTTCCGAAAAACTTGCACAATCTCCAAATTATGATATAATTTTTACAACAGATCGGAGGACGAAAGATGAGCGATAGGTTGGAATTTGCGATCAATTGGAAATATCCCCGCTTTTCCGATCGTGGCAACGGAGGGGGGATCGCCGTGGAGGTTGCCGCGCAAAAGCTGTTCTTGCGCCCGAATGCGGCGCATCCCTTGGACGGCTCGCGGGAAAGCTACGGAGTATATATTTCCAATATACTGAGCGCATGCAGAGTGGACGAAGAGGTAGAGGGTTTCGACGATTCCCTTTCCCATTGGAAGAGCATCGTTCCCGCGTCTTATTCTCGGCTTAACGGCGATCGTGAACCTCAATACGTGTTGTCCGATGCGGCGGCGTTTCCCGCATTCTGCATTTTCAAAAACGTATGCAAAATGCTTGAATACATCGGCAAAAAACACCCCGACGGAGAGGGAAACAACGTTTGCTCGGAAGCATACGAGATCTTGCGCGAAGATGTGAGGACCTTTTCTCGGTCCCCCGAAGAATATGCGCAACAAATCCAAAGCCGTATCGACGAGTATGTATCTCTTTATAACGAATTTCTCATGGCGTCCGCCCAAACGCGGGGCGAAAGTTATTACGCTCTGCTTCTCGAAGTATTGAAACAGTATTGCAAAAGCAGCCGTTTGATCGCCGACTATCTCAAAAAGGAGCATGGGCGGTGCTTTGCGACCTTTATCGAAAATGCGACGCATAAGAAATATATCTCTTTCAGCGGTTTTTTCGATACGTTCGACCCCGACATTTTGCGTTGGCTCGGACAGCCTCGGAGCGAATTCGTCAGGATCGCCGCCGATATCTGTTTTCTCATGAATGCGACCTTCGTTCCGACCACGGGAGAAGTGCGGCGGTATCATCTCGTGCCGTCTCCGTTTGGCGTTTTAAGCGGGCGTTCGCTTTCCGCTGTCATCGCCGCGGGGCTTCCCAAGGACGCCCGTCGGCACTATTCCTGTTGCGAAAGGAAGATCTTCGCCCATTTTCGCGACGACACGCCCGACGGCAGCCTGTATGTAAAAATGAAGCTCTGCGCGGAGTGCGAGCTTGGGTTTGCCTATCAGTGCCGCAACGGAAAAAAACTCCGTCTGCATGACGGGCTGGAATGCTGAAAATAGATGAGAGGGAGACGCAGAGATCGTCTCCCTCTTTTGCGACCCCGACCTCTCCTCAGAGCATAAAACAAATGTTTGACAAACGCAGAGAAAAGGGGTATAATGGGGATATGGAGAACAGAACGTATATCGCGATCGATCTCAAATCTTTTTATGCGTCCGTCGAATGCGTCGCGCGCGGGCTCGATCCGCTGAATACCCTGCTCGTCGTTGCGGATAAGAGCCGAACGGAAAAGACGATCTGTCTCGCCGTCTCTCCCGCGCTGAAAGAGTACGGGATTTCGGGGCGTGCGCGGCTCTTCGAGGTCGTGCAGAGAATGGGGGAAGTCAACCGCGCGCGGGAAAGAGCCGCACACGGGCAAAAGTTCGGCGGAAGTTCCTGCTCCAAGCAAGAGCTCGCCCGCGACCCCTCTTTGAAAGCCGACTACCTCGTGGCGACGCCGCGGATGGAGCTTTACGAAAAGGTTTCGGCGAGCGTCTTCGGCATTTACGGCGAATTTGTGTCTCCCGAGGATATCCACGTCTATTCCGTCGACGAAGTGTTTCTCGACGCGACCGACTATCTCGCCCGCTACCGTCTTTCGGCGCGGGAGCTTGCCATGAAGATGGTTCGCCGCGTCTTGCAGGAAACGGGGATCACCGCGACCTGCGGGATCGGACCCAACCTGTATTTGTGCAAGGTCGCCATGGACATCGTCGCCAAACACATTCCCGCGGACAAAGACGGGGTGCGCATCGCGGAGCTGACCGAGATGAGCTACCGCCAAACGCTCTGGACACACCGCCCGCTCACCGACTTCTGGCGGGTCGGCAGGGGGTATGCGAGGACGTTGGAAGCGCACGGCATGTACACGATGGGGGACGTCGCGCTGTGTTCGGTCAAGAACGAGGCGCTGCTCTACAAACTCTTCGGGGTCAATGCCGAACTGCTCATCGACCACGCATGGGGGTGGGAACCGTGCACCATCGCGGACATCAAGGCATACCGCCCCGAAAACAACAGCCTCGGTTCGGGGCAGGTACTGCAAAGCGCTTACCCGTTCGAGAGGGGAAGCCTCGTCGCGCGGGAGATGGCAGACGCTCTCGCCTTCGAATTGCTCGAAAAAGGGCTCTGTACCGACCGCGTCACCCTCACCGTGGAATATGACGCGGAGAACCTGAAAGACCCTGTGACGGCGCGAAATTACCGCGGAGAGACGGTCTCGGACGGGTACGGCAGAAAACTGCCGAAGCCCGCCCACGGGACGGCGGAGCTCGGCGGGTACACCGATTCGGCGCGCAAACTCGTGGAGGCGATCTCGG
>CANRCY010000215.1 GCA_947629225.1 uncultured Clostridia bacterium
CGTTCTCCTTCTTCCCCTTTACCCTGTCCATAAAGGGATCGGTCTTGTTGAAATTGGCGTTGCGGTTCAAAAATTCCTTTCTGCCGTCCACGCGGTCGCCCATCAGAATGGTGATCATGCGGTCCGCCTCGGTCGCGTCCTCGATGGTCACCTGCGTGAGGTTGCGGCGGGCGGGGTCCATGGTCGTCGTCCAGAGCTGTTCGGCGCTCATTTCGCCGAGCCCCTTATAGCGTTGGATGAGGTACCCCTTGCCCACTTTTTCGATCTTCTCCTGCAATTCGTTGTCGTCGTAGGCGTATTCCTCGACCGAACTGTTCTGCTTATACACCTTATAGAGGGGCGGCATGCCGATGTACACATGCCCCGCGTTGACGAGTTCGCGCATGTAGCGGAAGAAGAAGGTGAGCAGAATGCAACGGATATGGAAACCGTCCTGGTCGGCGTCCGAGAGAATGATGACTTTGTGATAGTTGAGTTTATCGAGGTTGAAGTCGTTCCCGAGCCCCGCCCCGAGCGCGGAGATGATCGTGCGGATCTCCTCGTTGGCGAGCACCTGGTCGAGCCTCTTCTTTTCGACGTTGAGCGGTTTGCCGCGAAGGGGCAGAATGGATTGGTACTGCCGCACCCGCGCCTGTTTCGCCGTGCCGCCCGCCGAGTCGCCCTCGACGATGAACAGCTCGTTGAGTTCGGGTTTCTTGCCCGAACAGGCGGCGAGCTTGCCGACGAGCATCAGAGAGTCGATGCTGTTCTTTGCCCGCGCCGTATCCTTTGCCTGCCGCGCCGCGAGCCGCACCCGCGCCGCGCCCTGCGCCTTTTTCAGAATTTCGTCGAAGGCCTTTTTGTAGCCGTTCTGCCCCGCAAGGGAGCGGAGCCCCTCCACGACCGCGCTCTCGACGGGGGTCTTCGCCTCGGGATTGCCGAGCTTGGTCTTGGTCTGCCCCTCGAACTGCACGTTCTTCATTTTGATGGAGAGCACGGCGGTCAGCCCCTCGCGGAAGTCGTCGCCGAGGAAGTTCGCGTCTTTTTCTTTGAGCGTCTTCATGTCGCGGGCGTAGTCGTTGAGCATGCGGGTAATGCCCGTGCGGAAGCCGATCTCGTGGAAGCCGCCCTCGGGGGTGGGGATGTTGTTGACGAAGGAAAAGAGATTTTCGGTGTATTCCCCCGTGTGTTGGATGGCATATTCGATGATGATGCCGTCCTTTTCCGTTTTATAATAGAGAGGTTTGTTGTAGAGGACGGTCTTGCCCTCGTTCAACGATTTGACGAAGTCGGAAACGCCGCCGTCGTAGCAAAATTCGACGCTGTAAGGGGTAGTCGCGCCCGCAAGGTCGAGCTGTTCTGCCTCTTCCCCCTCTTCCGCCGCCTTGAAGTCGTTCATGGAAATGCGTTCGTCGGTGAGTTTGATCGTGAGCCCCTTGTTGAGGAAGGCGAGCTCGTTGAGGCGGGAGGAGACGGCAGAGAGCTGGAAATCGACGGTGTTGAAAACGGTGTCGTCGGGCATAAAATGCACAAACGTACCGTGTTTTCTCGTCTTTTTCTTGGTATCGGCGAGGGGAGCGACGGGCACGCCCGACTCCACTTTTTTCTTCTTGACGTCGTAGGCGGAGCGGAACTCCATCGCATAGGTGGTGCCGCCCTTATACACTTCCACTTTCAGCCATTTGGAGAGGGCGTTGGTGACGGAAGCGCCCACGCCGTGCAGCCCGCCCGAGAAGGAATAGTTGTGCTCGTCGAATTTGCCGCCCGCGTGGAGCTGGGTAAAGACGACCTGCACGCCCGAGACCTTCATTTTGGGGTGGATGTCGGTGGGGATCCCCCTTCCGTTGTCCTCGACGGAGGCGCTCCCGTCCTTGTGCAGGATGACCTCGATCCTGTCCGCAAAGCCGTTCGCCGCCTCGTCGATGGCGTTATCCACGATCTCCCAAAGGATATGGTGGAGCCCCTTCACCCCCGTGGACCCGATGTACATCCCGGGGCGGAGGCGCACCGCTTCCAACCCTTCGAGCACGGTGATGTCGCTTGCGCCGTAGTTGTTTTGTGCCATAGTTACCTCGAAATATTGTAATCTTTCAGAGGAAGTATACCACATTTTGCGCAATTAGGCAAATATTTTCCGCCATGATACGATATTTTTCGGCACGGCTCTCTCCTCGAAAAAAGCTCGAAAAAATTCCGCCTCGGCTATTGACTTATCGGGAAAAAATCGTTATAATAATGAACGGCGGCAAAGGGCTTGCTTTTTTCCGCTGTAAAAAAATGCAATTTATAAAATTTATGGAGGAATAACCAGAAATGACCAAGATGACGATCGACGGCAATACCGCCGCCTCCCATGTCGCCTATGCGTTCTCGGAAGTGGCTGCCATCTACCCCATCACACCCTCTTCTCCCATGGCGGAGTCCGCAGACGAATGGGCGACGCAGGGCAGAGTGAACATGTGGGGGCAGAAGCTCCGCATCACCGAGATGCAGTCCGAAGGCGGCGCGGCGGGCGCCGTACACGGCTCCCTCGCAGCCGGCGCGCTCACGACCACCTACACCGCGTCGCAGGGGCTCCTTCTCATGATCCCCAACATGTACAAGATCTCGGGCGAACTCTTGCCCATGGTAATGCATG
>CANRCY010000216.1 GCA_947629225.1 uncultured Clostridia bacterium
CGCTCATTCCCCTGCCCGCGGACAGCTCTCAATATTCGGCGGTGGCGCTCTCCCGCGCGGGGGTGAGTTTCGTCCTGCACGGTCCTCCCGGCACGGGCAAGAGCCAGACAATCACCAATATCATCGCAAACGCCTTGGAGGACGGCAAACGGGTGCTCTTTGTCGCCGAAAAGAAGGCGGCGCTCGACGTCGTCAAAAAGCGGCTCGACGCCATCGGCGTGGGGGACTTTTGCCTCGAACTCCACGCGGGCAAGGCAGACAAGGCGGACGCTCTCAAAAAACTCGAAGATACTCTTGCTCTTTCCGTGTCGGAAGAGGAGGGGAGCTTTGCGGCGCGCGCGGAGGAGATCAAGCGCCTCACCGCAGAACTCAAAGCGCCCATGCTCGCCCTCCACAAGAAGAGACGGCTCGGCATCTCGGTGTACGAGGGGATCTTGCTCTATCTCAAAAACAAGGACGCCCCCGACGTGCTCGACATCGGAAGCGCCTTTTACGATACCCTCAGCGAGCAAAAACTCGCCGACTGCAAAAACCGCATTCTCTCTGCGGCGGCGGCTGCAAAGGAGTGCGGCGGGGTGGTGAATTCCCCCTTCGAGAATGTCAACCTCACCGAATATTCGCAGGGCCTGCGCGATAAACTGTACTGCGCCTCCGAGGTGCTCATCGCGGAGATAAGACACCTCAAATCTTTCCTCGGGCTCTTCCTCGAATTCTACCGCCAAAAGCTCTCCTCCGTCACCCGCAAAAAGCTCGAAAATTTGTGCACGCTCGCGCGGAATTTTACGGCGGACATGTACGCAAAATACTTCTCCTCGGTCACGGAAGAGGAGTTCTACGTCTTTTATCATTCCAACCGCAGGCTGGATGAACGCTTCCACTTCTACAACAGCCACTTTAAGGCGTTCGTCGATCTCGGCAAGGACTATTCCGAGGTCAAAGAGGCGCTCGAAAACGGCGGCTACAAGCGGAGCAAGGCGGCAACGGCGGCGGCAAAACGGCTCTCCCGTGTGGCGCTCCACCCCCTCACCGAGGAGGACACCGCCAAATTCTTGCAGACGCTCGTCGATATCCGCGAAGCGGCGGAGCGGGTCAAGAGCGTACCCCTCTCCAAAAATTTCCTCGACCGCGGCGGGGACATCGTGTTCAAAAAGCGGAGCGAATTCCTCGGCGGGCTGTATGCTTTGCACGATCTTTGTGCCTCCACCTTCCTCGACTACGACCCCGATACTTTCAACGGGATGTGCCTCAGGGCGCAGAACGGGTACACAAAACCCGTGCTCGAAGGGTACTTGAAGGCGGCGGATGGCTTTTTCCGCGCCCTCGACAGCTTCCTCACCGTCACGCGGGCGGACCGCAACAAACTGCCCGAGGAGGATATTTTAGACGAATTTTCTTCGAAGGCGAGCGCCCTCATCGACAACGTGGATATGCTCTCCAATTGGTGCATGTACAAGCGGACGGAGGAGGAGCTCAAAGCGCTCGGATGCAATTTCGTCACCGAGGCGCTCGGGAGCGGGAAACTCACCACCGAGAACATTTTGAGCGGCTTCGAAAAGAACGTCTATAAAAATTTCCTCGAAATCAACATTCCCGCCGACCCCGAGCTCTCCCGCATGACGGTGGGCTCTTTGGAGGACACGGTGGAAAAATTTCGCCTCGCGTGGGAGGATTTCACCCGCGACACCCGTGAAAAAATCAGGCGTGATCTCATTTCCCGCCTGCCCGCGGAGGACGGCGAGGGGAGCCTTTCGGTGGAAGTCTCCGCTTTCCGCCGCCTCGTCAAGAGCAATTTGCGGGGCGTGGGCCTGAGGGGGCTCTTTGCCGAGATCCCCAACCTCCTCGGCGTGATCGCGCCCTGTATGCTCATGAGCCCCACCACGGTCGCGCAATATTTGAAGCCGCAGGCCGACCTTTTCGACCTCGTCATCTTCGACGAGGCGTCGCAGATGACCACGGCGGAGGCAGTGGGGGCGATCGCCCGTGCCAAGTCGGCGATTGTCGTGGGCGACCCCCGTCAGCTCCCGCCCACCTCCTTCTTCCGCACGGGCTATGTGGATGAGGAGAATCTCGAAAACGAGGACCTCGAAAGCATTCTCGACGATTGCCTCGCCCTCGGCATGCCCGAGCGCCACCTCATCTGGCACTATCGGAGCAAGCACGAGAGCCTCATCGCCTTCTCCAACAGCATGTATTACGACAACAGGCTGTGCACCTTCCCCTCCCCCGACGCGGACAGCAAGGTGCGGCTCGTCCTCACCGAGGGGACATATGACCGCGGCTTTACCAAGTGCAACAAAAAGGAGGCGGAGGCGCTCGTTGCGGAAGTCGTGCGGCGGCTCAAAGACCCTGCGCTCCGCCGTTCGAGCATGGGTGTTGTCACCTTTTCGAGCGCACAGCAGAACTTCATCGAACGCCTTTTGCACAAGGCGATCGTTACGGAAAAGCTCGAAGGGTACGCCTTCGACGGCGAGGAGCCCCTCTTTGTCAAGAACCTCGAAAACGTGCAGGGGGACGAGCGGGACGTCATTCTCTTTTCCGTCTGCTACGGGCCGGATAAGACGGGCAAGGTGTCGCTCAACTTCGGAC
>CANRCY010000217.1 GCA_947629225.1 uncultured Clostridia bacterium
AAACCCTACGTCAGGACTTCGGAAGAGATGGGGGAGGCGCTGAGGGAGCTCAGGACCTTCATGTTCGTCAACGTCTATGAACAGGCGAACAAGCTCATCCAGGAGAGCGCGGAGCGTATGCTCGGGACCCTCTATACATATTTTATAGAACGGACGGAGCAATTGCCCCCCCTGTACCGCAAAATGCTCGAAGAAGACGGCGCGCCGCGCGCGGTCTGCGACTATCTCTCCTCCATGTCCGATCGGTACGCCGTCGATCTGTTCAAACGGCTGTATGTCCCGCGGGAGGGATTTGTATGAGCGAGGGGACGTATGCGGAGTTTGTTTCCCTGCTCAAAGAAAAGAACGACCTTGCCGAGGTCATCGGTTCCTATATAAAACTCGAAAGGCGGGGCTATAACTATTGGGCGTGCTGCCCGTTTCACCATGAAAAGACCCCGTCTTTTTCGGTGAATGCCGCCGATAAGTATTATCACTGTTTCGGCTGCGGCGTCTCGGGGGACGTGATCTCCTTTGTGAAGGAGTACGAGAACGTCGATTTCCGACAGGCGGTGGAAATCCTCGCAAAGCGCGTTGGATTGGAAGTCCCTTCCTTCGACAACCGCTCTGCCGAAGAGGCGCAAAAGAAGAAGGCGTTGAAGGACAGGCTCCTCGCCCTCATGCGGGATACGGCGCGCTTCTATCTCAACAATCTTTGGTCGGGAAAGGCGGAAGTTCACCTCGAATATCTCGGGAAGCGCAAAGTCTTGCCCGCCACCATGAAGAAGTTCGGGTTGGGCGCCTCGCTCGATTTTCAGGGGCTCCCCAAATATCTCCTCGCAAAGGGGTATTCCCCCGAGGAGTGCGTCGAAAGCGGCGCTTGCGCACGGACGGAAGAGGGACGGCTGTTCGATTCCCTCGGCGGCAGGCTCATCATTCCCATCATCAATAATTTGGACGAAGTCATCGCGTTCGGCGGGCGCGCGCTCGGGAAAACCGACCGCGCCAAATACAAAAACACCCGCGACACCCTTCTCTTCGACAAGAGAAAAAATCTCTACAACATCAATCTCGTCAAAAAAGAGAAGCGGGTGGGCGCTCTTCCTTATCTCATAATGCTCGAAGGCTATATGGACGTGATCTCCCTCTACCAGGCGGGATTCCGCAACGTCGTCGCGAGCATGGGAACGTCGCTCACCAAGGAGCAGGTCCGCCTCTGCAAGCGGTATTCGGATACCGTGCTCATCAGTTACGACGGCGACGCGGCGGGACAATCGGCAAACCTTCGCGGGCTCAAACTTCTCGAAGGAGAGGGAGTGAACATCCGCGTGGTGCCCCTTCCCGAGGGGCTCGACCCCGACGACGTGATCGTGAAGAGGGGCGCGGAAGCCTATCAAAGCTGTCTCGGCGCTGCAATGCCCCTCATCGACTACCGTCTGCTTGCTACGAAGCGCAAATTCGACGTCGGCGACCCCTACGAAAAGAGGGAGTACATCCGCGAGGCGCTTGCGATCGTGGGCGAAGCGGAGACTGCCACCGAGCGGGAAGAACTGTTAAAGCGCATTTCACGGGAAGCGGACGTGAGCTATTCGTCCCTGCTCAGAGACCTCGAAAGCGCGCCGCAGAAGAGCGAAGCTCCTCCGCCCCCGCCCCGCGTTCGGGAAGAGGGGGACGGCGGAAGAAAGGCGGAACGGTTTGTTCTGGCGGCATGCCTCTTCGAAAAACCCTATGCCCGCGCATGCAATCTCTATGAATTCGGGTTTCGCGATGAGACGCTCTCGCGGCTTGCGGAGTTCATCATGGACGAGCGGGAAACGGGGAAGGTGCGCCCGAGCGGCGTGTTCGACCTGTTCGGCTCCGAGAACGCCGAACTCAACGAGGTGCTCGAACTCAACGGCGGCGCGCTCGAAGGAGAGGTCGCCGAACGGTACTTCCGCGACTGCGTCAAACTGCTCAAACTCAGGGAACTCGAAGCACAGATCGGCGTGTGCCGCGCCGCGAGCGTCGAGGCGGAGACCGCCGAGGAACGCGACGGCTACTTAATGCGGATCAAAGAGCTCACAAAAAAAATATCCGTTCTGAAAAAACAGGAGGAATCATGATAAACGAACAAATTCCGGACGAAGAAAGGGGAATGAGCGAACAGAGGCTCGACGAACTCATCGAAGGCATTGCCTCTTCCTATAAAATGAGGGGGAGCATCTCCACCAATGCGCTGTGCGAGCTGTTGGAGCGGTACGAGCTCAGCCCGATGCAGATCGAGCAGATCTACCATGCGCTTCCCGAACGCTGTGTGCAGATCTTCGACGAAGACGAGCTCGACCGCGAACTGTTGGAACAGTCGCTCTCCGACGCGGGGCTCGACGACCCCGTAAAAATGTATTTGAAGGACATCGGCAGAGTGCCGCTTCTCTCCACGGACGAAGAAATCGAACTTGCGAAGAGGATGCAGGAGGGGGACGAAGCCGCAAAACAGCGCCTTTCCGAAGCCAATCTCCGCCTCGTCGTCTCCATTGCCAAACGGTATGTGGGCAGAGGAATGCTCTTCCTCGACCTCATACAGGAGGGCAACCTCGGG
>CANRCY010000218.1 GCA_947629225.1 uncultured Clostridia bacterium
GCGCACCCTACATATCACCGTATCGGACAGCGGAAAAGGGATCGAGGACTTGGCGCAGGCGCTTACCCCCTTCTATACTTCGCTTCCCGGTGAGGAGCGCTCGGGAATGGGCTTCACCATTATGCAGACGTTTATGACGGGGTTTTCCGTAAAGTCGGAGACGGGCAAGGGCACAACGGTGAAAATGAGCAAGACATTCGGCGCGAAGGCGGGCTCCGATGCTCGATGAAAAAGACACTCTGTTCTATCTTCGGCTTGCCAAGAGCGGCAACAACGGGGCGAAGGAAAAACTTCTTTCCGAAAACGTCTCCCTCTTAAAGAGCATCATCAAGCGTTATCTCGGCAAGGGTGTGGAATACGACGACTTGTACGAACTCGCCTGCATGGGGTTCCTGAAAGCGATCGCGGGCTTCGACGAGCGCTTTGGCGTCCGTTTCTCCACCTATGCCGTTCCCATGATCGCGGGCGAGATCAAACGCTTTCTGCGGGACGACGGGAGCATCAAAGTTTCCCGCGCGATGAAGCGCGCCGCCCGTGAAATGAACCAATATATTGAGGAATACACGGCAATCCACGGCGAAACACCCACGGTAAAGGAACTTGCGGAAAAGTTTGCCCTCGACGAAGGCGAGGTAGTGATGACCCTCGGCTCCTCCCGCATGCCCCTTTCCATCTACGAACAGGGCGACTACAAGGATGAGAAATCGGTCTCTCTTCTCGAACGTCTCCCTTCAAAAGAGACGCAGGAAGACATGATCGACAAGATGCTCTTGAAAAGCGCGATCGAACGTCTGCCCGAGCGGGAGAAGAAAATTGTCTTTCTGCGCTACTTCCGCGATATGACGCAGAGCGAGGTCGCGCGCGAGATCGGCGTTTCGCAGGTGCAGGTCTCCCGCATTGAGAGCAGGCTCATCGAACAATTCAAAAAGGCTTTGGACGGTTGAGCGGCGCTTTCGAAGCGCCGCTCTTTTGCGGAACAAATGCCGAGGGATGAACATAGGATATTGAGATGGATACGCTGACTTGTTTTTATTTTTCGGGAACGGGAAACACCCGCTACATCGTCCGCTATCTCGCGGACAGACTTTCGGAGAAGTACGACTGCGCGCTCTATGACATTTGCAGCGTACGGAACGCGGAGGAGAAGATCGCATCTTCAACCCTCATTCTGCTCGCTTTTCCCACCTATGGTTCTTCTCCCCCCATTCCCATGCGAAATTTTGTGCAAAAATACGGCGGGCTCTTCCGCGGCAAACGCTTTCTCATCGTCGAAACGCAGTATTTCTACTCGGGCGACGGCGCGGCGAGCCTCGGTCGCGCGGTACAAAAGCACGGCGGCGAGATCGTAGGCGCGGAAATGTTCAATATGCCGAATAATCTCGCGGATTGCAAGATGTTCCCAATCAAAAACGGAGAGGAGATCGCGCCCGTTCTCGAAAGAGCGAAAAAACGCGCCGACAAATTTGCCGCGCAAATTTGTCGGCGCGGTCGGGCGCACAAACGCGGATTTTCTCCCCTCTCGCACGGCGTGGGCTATTTTACCCAGCGCAAGTATTTCCGCAAGGGAGAAAAAGAAAAGCGGCGCGCGCTCAAAGTGGACGCAAGCCGTTGCGTGGGGTGCGGTCTGTGCGCCAAGAGCTGTCCCGCCGAAAATCTGCTTCTGCAAAATAAAAGGGCAAAGCCGCTCGGCAAGTGCGTCCTCTGTTACCGTTGCGTCAATCTCTGTCCGAAACAGGCGATCACGCTCGTCGGCTCCGCCCCGCCCGAAAAACAATACAAAGGTCCGTTTATCGACGAGAAGCCCTGAGCTCCCCGCTGCCATCACGAAGTTAACTATGCCGCACACAAATCTGTTTACGTCACCCTGAGCGAAGCCGAAGGGCGTCCGCATTATCATATGGACACTCGACTGCGCTCGGAATGACGTGATTATAATTCGGAATGACGTACCCCTTTGCTCAACATCATCTTTCAATTCTTTTTGGTGTGCGACTTGAAGATGAGCGCCATGATAAAGGAAAAGACGACCGCCGCTGAAACGCCCGCGCTCGCCGCGACGAGCGGACCCGTGAGCGCCGCAAACAGCCCCTTTTCCGCCCCCTTCATCGCGCCGTTCGCAAGCAGATATCCAAAGCCCGAAATGGGCACGGTGGCTCCCGCTCCCGCAAAATCCACGATCGGCTGATACAGCCCGAGCGCCGTGAGCGCGACCCCCGCGAGCATGAAGATGACGAGGATCTTCCCCGCAGTGAGGTCGGTCAGGTTGATAACGAGTTGCGCAATGGCGCAAATGAGCCCGCCGACCGCAAACGCCTTCAAAAACATCAACAATATTTGCAAATATTCCACTTTTTCACCTCTCCAAAACGACGGCGTGCGTAATGCAGGGAATGCTCTCCCCCTGTCCCGAGGAGACGGTAGAGAGCAGCGCACCCGTCGCCGCAAACAGAATGCGCTTGAAGCCGCCCGTCATCAACTTGGAATATAAATAGGAATTGAGCACCACGGCCGAGCAGCCTGCGCCACTTCCG
>CANRCY010000219.1 GCA_947629225.1 uncultured Clostridia bacterium
GAATTCTCCTGCTTGACCTCTTCGTTGTTGCATTCGATGAGGGTGAGGATCTGCGCGTCCGTCGTGTTGGCGCGGCGGATAAGCGCGCGGTTATAGCGATAGGTGATGTATTTGCGCGCGACGGCAAACGCCTTTTGGTCCATGATCTGGTTCTCGACGAAATCCTGGATTTCCTCTACGCCGACGGCGCGGTTGAGATCGCCCGCAAGGGCGGTGACCTTCTCCGCGATCAGCTCGATCTGTTCCTCCGTGAGGCGGTTCTCCTCGCTCACTTCGTCATTTGCCTTTTGCACGGCGCTCACGATCTTTTCTACGTCGAAT
The DNA here is from genome assembly GCA_947629225.1 of uncultured Clostridia bacterium. GTDB lineage: Bacteria > Bacillota > Clostridia > Christensenellales > Borkfalkiaceae > Gallimonas. The sequence goes on from CANRCY010000219.1 coordinate 322, forward strand.
TCGGCTTCGGCGCCGTTTCTCTTGATGATCTTCATCTTCCCACTCCTCTCGTTTAGGTGAAAAACGTTCCCGCAAAGGGAACGTTTTTATCATACTACATCTTGAAAATTCTGTCAAGTATTTGGCACAAGATTTTGAGAAAAATTTTTAAGAAAATACTATATGTTGTGGTTTTTGGCGAAATTTCAATATATTTAGCGTGAAACGTCCCGCGCCTGTTTTTTCACGCGGGGAGCAAAAAACGAGGCGTCCGCGGGAGCGGACGCCGTGCCTGTTTGAAGGAGCGGAATTTCAGAATTCCGTGACGTTTACGCTCTGGTAGATCTCTTCGTATTTGCTCTTGGTGAAGGAGATCGCGCCGAATGTCGTGACGGTGGCAGTGCCCGCCGCAACGCCCGCCCGCAAAATTTCGGGAAGGTCCGCGCCCTCTTTCATCCGAACTGCCGCGGCGGCGACCATGCCGTCCCCCGCGCCCACCGTGGAGTTGACCGCCACGTTGATGCTCTTGCAATAATAGTTGCGCTTGCCGTCGGTGATGACTGCCCCGTGCTTGCCCAAGGAGAGAAGGACGCACTTCGCGCCGCGGTCCAAGAGCTCGTAACAGCCGCTCAGCATATCCGCCTTGTCTTTGAATTCCCTGCCCAACGTCTCTTCGAGTTCTTCGAGATTGGGCTTTGCGAGGTCGACCTCCGCTTCGAGGGCGGAAAAGAGGCGTTCGCCCTCCGTATCGACGATCTTTTTGGAACGCGGGTCGACGGCGCGGAAGAGTTCGCGGTAGTAGCTCGCGTCGATGCCGCGGGGAAGACTGCCCGAGATGACGGTGACCTCCGCATGGGCGGAGAGGTTGCGGATCATCTGCAACAGCTCGACGAGCTTTTCGTTCCCCACTTCGCCGCCGACGTCGTTGATCTCGGTGAGCATGCTCTTCTTGTCGATACACTTATAGTTTTCGCGTACCCTGCCGCTGTTCCAGACAAAGGTGAACGGGACCCCTTCGACGTCGAGCGCGTGCTCGAACATGGCGCGGTTTTCGTTGTACATAAAGCCCGTGGTGTGCGCCTCTGCGCCGAGGCGGGCGACCCCGATCGCGACGTTGATCGCTTTTCCCGTGAAGGAGAGCGTCTTGCTCTTGACGATGTTCACCTTCCCGACGTTGAGTGCGTCGAGCTCGATCGTGACGTCGATACTCGGGCTCATGCAGACAGTTAAGATCATTCTTTTCCCCCTGAGCGGCGGTCTCCTGAGGCGTACCGCGCGCCGAACCGAACTTCATCGGTTCTTTCATTATAATACATTTTTGTTACAATTTCAATAGGTTCGCGGAAATTTTTCGAGGTTTTTTCGGCTATGGGGAACTCCGCCCGAAATGCGGACGGGGGCGGGCAAAAAGAAAGAGCCGCAGAGGCTCTTCTTTTGCTGTTTCCGCGCTACATCGAGATCATTTGCAAGGTCTCGTAGAGCTCGTAGTCGAATTTCTTTTTCATGGAGACGGCTTCGATGATGTCCATATCGATGATCTCGTTTTTGTGGATCCCGACGACGCGGTTGCCAATCCCGTCTTTGAGCAGGCGCACCGCCTTGTTGCCGAACTGCGCGGCGAGCATTCTGTCTGCCATCGAGGGCGAGCCGCCCCGCTGGATGTGCCCGATCGTCGTCGCGCGGACGCTGTATGTGGTGACTTCTTGCAGTTTTTTGGCAAATTCGTCGGCACTGCACACCCCTTCCGCGACCACGATGATGTTGGAGTGCTTGCCGTTGGCGCGGGAGCGGTTGATCCGCATGACGATGTCGTCCATGTCATAAGCGATCTCGGGAACGACGATGATCTCCGCGCCCGAGGTGATCCCCGTGTAGAGCGCGATGTCGCCGCAGTGCCGCCCCATGACTTCCACGACGGAGATGCGTTCGTGGCTGTTCATCGTATCGCGGAGCTTGTTGATGACGTCGTTACAGGTATTGACCGCCGTATCGAACCCGAGGGTATAGTCGGTATATTGAAGGTCGTTGTCGATGGTGCCCGGGATCCCGATGGTGGGAATTCCGTAATTTTCCGTCAGGCACTTCGCGCCGCGGAAAGAACCGTCGCCGCCGATGACGACGAGCCCCTCGATCCCCCTCTTTTCGAGGGTGGAGACCGCCTTCTTCTGCCCCTCGACCGTGAGCATTTCGAGACACCGCGCCGTTCTCAGCTTGGTGCCGCC
>CANRCY010000220.1 GCA_947629225.1 uncultured Clostridia bacterium
GAATAATTTCCTCTCCCTTGTGAAGAAAGGCTTTTATGACGGCGTCATCTTTCACCGCGTGATCGCGGGGTTCATGATCCAAGGGGGAGACCCCAAGGGCACGGGGACGGGCGGTCCCGGGTACTGCATCAAGGGAGAATTCCGCGCGAACGGTTTTTCCAACCCTTTGAAGCACGAACGGGGCGTTCTTTCCATGGCGCGCACGTCCGCTCCGAACAGCGCGGGGTCGCAGTTCTTTGTCATGCACGCAGACGCCTTCTATCTCGACGGGCAATATGCGGCGTTCGGCAAGGTGACGGAGGGGATGGAAGTGGTGGACGAGATCGCCTCCACCCGCACGGACTATAACGACCGCCCCATAAAGGAGCAAAAGATGAAAAAAGTCACCGCTGAGACGTTCGGGACGGACTATCCCGAGCCCGTGAAGATGTGAAAGGAGCGAAAATGTCGGACAAGACCATCTACGAGAACCCGCTGAATACCCGCTACGCAAGCCGCGAAATGCAGGAAAATTTCGGGGACGAGAAGCGCTTCCGCCTTTGGAGAAAACTGTGGATCGCTCTTGCCGAGAGCGAAGCGGAGCTGGGGCTTCCCATTACCCAAGAACAGCTCAATGAACTGAAAGCGCATGAGACGGACGTCGACTATGCGCGCGCGGACGAGTACGAGCGGCAGGTGCGGCACGACGTGATGGCGCACGTGAAGGCATACGGCGACGCCGCCCCCAAGGCTGCGGGGATCATCCACCTCGGTGCGACGAGTTGTTTCGTGGATTGCAATTCCGAACTCATCATCCTTTGGGACGGGCTGCATTTGTTGCGCAGAAAGCTCGTGAACGTGCTCGACAAGCTCAAAAAATTCGCTCTGCGCTACAAAGATACGCCCACGCTCGGCTTTACCCACCTGCAACCCGCCCAGCTGACGACGGTCGGCAAGCGCGCTACCCTCTGGATGCAGGACCTCATGCTCGATTACGAAAACCTCGAAAATCTTCTCTCCCACTTCAAACTGCGCGGGGTGAAGGGGACGACGGGCACGCAGGCGAGCTTTTTGGACCTCTTCGACGGCGACGGCGAGAAGGTGAAGGAACTCGAAAAACGGGTGGCGGAAAAGCTCGGTTTTGAAAAGGTGTACGGCGTGACGGGGCAGACTTACCCCCGTAAATTCGACTATAACGTGCTCTGTGTGCTCTCGCAGATCGCGCAGAGCGCCTATAAATTCTCCAACGACATCCGCCTTTTGCAGAACATGAAGGAAGTGGAGGAGCCCTTCGAAAAGTCGCAGATCGGCTCTTCGGCGATGGCGTATAAGCGCAACCCCATGCGGTGCGAGAGAATGGGGAGCTTGTGCCGCTATCTCATTTCCCTTCCCATGAACAGCGCGGTTACCGCCTCCACGCAGTGGTTCGAGCGCACTCTCGACGACTCGGCAAACCGCCGCATCGTCAACGCGCAGGCATTTCTCACGGCAGACGCCATTCTCAATCTCTATCTCAATGTGGCGGAAAATCTCGTCGTGTACGAAAAGACGATTGAAAGGCACATTGCGCAGGAACTTCCCTTCATGGCGACCGAAAATATCATTATGGAGTGCGTCAAGGCGGGAGGGAACAGACAGGAGTTGCACGAGCGCATCCGCAGGCTCTCGCAGGAGGCGGGACGGCGGGTAAAGGAAGAGGGGAAGGAGAACGATCTTCTCTCCCGCATCGAGGAGGACGAATTGTTTTCGGCGGTGCACGGAAGGCTCGGCGAAATTCTCGACGTCAAGAAATTTGTCGGGCGCGCACCCGCGCAGACGGCGGAATTCATCGAAAATGAGATTGACCCGATTTTGCTCGAAAATCAAGCGCTCCTCGGCGAAAAAGGTGTTGTGAACGTATAAACTTTTGGAAAAACGAAATTAGCATAGTACTATGCCAGACATAATACGTAAAAAACCGCGGAATTTCCGCAGTTTTTTGGCACCTATCCCCCCAAAATGGCAATTTGTGTTGTATAATAGAAGTATAAAAATTCCATCTGGAGGATTTCTTCTTTGAATCAAGAAATTGCAATTTCGGTCAAAAACAAAATCGCCGAGACGACCTTTCCCGAGGTCGTCTCTTTTAACAGCGTCTATCGCTTGAAGTTCACATTCGATGAAGAATGGGATGAATACCCTTACCGCGTTGCCGTGGTGATGTGGGCGGGCGGAGCCGCGGAAAAGCTGTTTACGGGCACGGAGTGCGAGATGCCGCAGATCACATCGCCCGACGCGGACAGCGTGCTCATCGGCGTGTACAGCAAACTCGGGGTAAAGAGGATCGCCTCTTCCTTTGTGCGTCTGCGCTGCGAGGCGGGTGCGGGCGGGTTCCCGCACCCCAAGCCGTCCGCTTCCCTTCACGAGCAGGTGCTCTCCTTCCTGAATGAAAAGGATTGGGAGATCTTTGCGGACAAAGTCGCGGAGGGCATTTACTCGGCGGTTCGTGTCAACAAAAAGGGGCTCGTCACAGAGGGAATGAAGATCATCGAGGTGAGCAAGG
>CANRCY010000221.1 GCA_947629225.1 uncultured Clostridia bacterium
CGTTGCCTTACCGCTTGGCGACACCCCAATGCTGTTTATCGTTTTCATTTTAGCAAACCGCGCAAGATTTATCAAGCGTTTTTGATATATTTCCGCAAAAATTTTTCTTGCAACTTTTTCCTCGGCGGAGCTTGTGATTTTCCGCGGTTTATGTTACAATCCTTTCCGAAAAACAATCACAGAGGCGATCGATGGCTCAAACAGTGGAAGTCGTTGCGGCGCTCATTTGGCGGGAGGGGAAGTTCCTCGCTTGCCAAAGACCGCAAAACAAGGCGCGCGCTCTCCTTTGGGAGTTCGCGGGCGGTAAAGTGGAGAGGGGAGAGAGCAAACCCGAGGCGCTTATCCGTGAATGCCGCGAAGAACTCGGCGTCACCGTAGAGGTGAAAGAGGTCTATATGGAAGTCACGCACGCCTACCCCGATCTCACCGTGCACCTCACCCTGTTCACTTGCACGCTTGCCTCGGGCGAGCCCCAAAAGCTCGAACATAACGACATCCGTTGGATTTCGCCCGAGGAGATCGACGGGTATGATTTCTGCCCCGCAGACGAGTGTATCTTGCGGCGTTTGAAACAGAACCGCTGACGGCTCCTTTCCGAACTTGCGTTCGTCTGAAAACGTCCGTTGTCCTTCGTGCGTTCGTCTGAAAACGTCCGTCTGCAAGCGACTGCTGTTCTTTCTTTGCTTTTTTCGATCCCGACCGAGGAATTCTATGCGGAAACTCATCAAACCCGACTTCACCCGAAACATCGTCAACATTTCCGCGACCCTTGCGGAGTTTTTGGGCTGTCCCAATCAAAAGCCGACCCTTCCCGCTCTTGCGCATGCGCTCGGCGGAGGCTATAAAAACGTCGTCCTGTTGGTCTTGGACGGCTTGGGGATGTACCCGATCGAACGGAACCGCGCGTCGGCGGACTTTCTGTATCGGAACATTGGAGAGGTGCTGACCTCCGTCTTCCCTTCTACGACGACCAACGCCACGACCACCCTCCAAACGAACACCTATCCCATGGAGCACGGCTGGTTCGGTTGGAGCCTTTACTTCGAGGAACTGCATAGATCCGTCAACATTTTCGAGGACGTCGACTCCCAGACGGGGGAGCCCGTCGAAAAAGGGTATGCGCGGCGTGTTTTGCCTACCGTCCCGTTTTATCGCGCCGCAAAGAGCGAATACACGGCAAACGTCGTCGTTCCCGCCTTTTGGGGAGAGGAAGAGAATAAATACGTCTGGCATGATTTCGGCGAGCTGTTCGGGCAGATCGCGCGGGTCTGCAAAAAGGAGGGGAAGCAGTTCGTCTATGCCTACTGCACCGAGCCCGATTCCGTCATGCACCGTTACGGCGTCTCCTCGGCGGAGGCGAAAGGGGTGATCGCCGCACTCAACGACGGCGCGGAAGCCCTCTGTGCGCAACTTTCCGATACGCTCTTCCTCATCACGGCGGACCATGGGCAGATCGACGTCGGCGGGAGATTCGAACTCTATCGGGACGAGGAGCTGTTGTCTCTTTTGGAGTGGACGCCCTATCTTGAAGCGCGGGCGAGCGCCTTTAAGGTAAAGGCGGGGCGGGAGAGCGCTTTCCGCGAAATGTTTGGCGAAAAGTACGGCAAGGACTTCGAACTGTTCTCCACGGAAAAGCTGATCGCGGAAAATTATTTCGGCAGAGAGCTTGTAAACGGGCATGCGCGGCTGCTTGGGGACTATATCGCCGTCGGGACGACGGATAAGATCATGAAGTTGACCCCGCGGAGCCATGAATTTAAGGGACATCATACTTCTTTGACCGAAGAAATGCTCGTCCCGCTGATCATAATTGGGTAAATTGTTACAAAAGGCATGAAAGAAGGAAAATCGAGCGGAGAACGATCATGAGTTTTTGGATTGACGCCACGGATTTGAAGTGGATGGAAGGAGCGGATGAAAGAGACGACCTATGTTTGCACGGTCATGCCGTAGCCTTTATCGGAGAGAAGAAACTTGAATATGACGCTACTGTCAGCGCGTCGGCGCTCTATCTTCTGAAAACGGTGACGGAAAACCATGTAATCCATACCGATAATCAGTTGATGCCTTGTTGCGGGTTTTCGGTTTTCGCAAATGACGCATTGGACAATGTGCTCATTGCGGGGTGCGACAACGGGATCGATTGGTCGGTTTACCATGACGGGGATAGGGTCATTTTGGAGCTGGAAGACGGAACGAGAGACGAAATCCCGCTTGACGAATACAAAAGAATTGTGTTTGCTTTTGCAGATAAGATCGAATCGTTTTATTGCTCTTGTGCCCCCAAAAGACTTCCGAGCGACAAAATCGATCGAGATGGCTACATCGCTTTTGGAATGAATGGCACAGGCGAAGAAACCGATAAATTTCAGCGGTCTATTTTATAGGTGATTTGGGCGGCTTTGATCGCAGACGATCATAATACTGATAAACGGGAATTAAACGGAGAAGTATGAAAACACTTTATTTGATCGGCGGGACAATGGGCGTAGGAAAAACTGCCGTATCCCA